>JBQTJO010000397.1:0-2915 GCA_052387015.1 Gemmatimonadota bacterium | reverse complement strand
CAGCCGGGATCAAGTCCAGCCAGACATACAGGAACTTGTACGGACAGAACCCGGGGATGAAATTCGGCCGCAGCCGATCCGTCTTCAGGTACTGCTTCCGGATGTAGTAGTTGCCCTCGAACCGCGTGATGCCCCAGCCGAGCGGTCCCTCGGCGATCACAGTTCCGGTCGGAACGTGCGTGATCCGTACGTTCGTACTCATTGCTTGGGCAAGCTTCGACACGAAGCAGGCCTACTGCTCAGTCGTGTCATCCGGCTGCCGTGATTCGCGCAGAAGTGTCTCGAACACGCGACGCCGAACCGCGGGATCGGCCATGCGCCCGGCTGCGCTGTGCACGTAGCGAGCGCAGGCGCGGTGCCAATCGTACTGGGGGAAGCACCGCCCGCACTGTTCCAGGTGCTCGCGCGCGCTCTGTTCGCTTCGGACGGCAACGCACCGTCGACAAGGGCCCACAGCCGCTCCATCACATGCTCACATCTCATCATTGCGACAACCTGCCTTTCGCCGATCGCCGGCGCAGCTGCGGGTTCTGACCACGAAGCAAAGATTCGCGCACCTGCCGACGCGGTCGAAACAGCCGGCTCTTCACAGTGCCGGCTGGAATCCCGAGTACGTCCGGGATTTCCGGCGCGGTAATGATCCGTGCGCGTTTGCGCGCGAGCCGTTGAAGGGGATGTGGAAATATTGGCGCTGCCGTCCGCGGTGTCCTGCTCGCGGCCGGTTGCAAGTGTCAAAAGCAGCCAGGCGTGGTCAGACGTGTGAGCGCCGGCGACATCGCCATCATCTCCATATCTCCTTTCTCCGGGCTGCGTCGACCGCAGGAGGATCTATGTAGCCCACGTCAAAGCGTGAAGAGCCTCATTTCCTGAACCTGGAGACCGGCGAGCGCTTTCAGACGACGGAGCTCTCCACCATCGATACCGCACTCCTGCTCGCCGGCATCCGGTTCGCGCAATCCTGGTTCGATCGTGCGGCGCCCGCTGAAAGCGAGATTCGCGTGCTCGCATGGCCAGGCGGCCCGAGCCGAATCGCCTGTTCGGGCCCGCGCGCAGGAACGGCTATGACGAAAGCGTCATCCTGCACGTGCTCGCGGTCGGCTCGCCGACCCATCCGGCCGGCCTCGAGATCCGGGATCATTATACCAGCAGCTATGACCAGCACTGGGGCGTGTTCTACGGCTGCGAGCACCTCGATTCCGCGCCGCTGTTCGGCCATCAGTACTCGCACGTCTGGATCGACTTCCGTGGCATCCAGGATGATTTCATGCGCGCGCAGGGCATCGACTATTTCGAGAACTCGCGGCGCGCGACGCTGGCACAGCACGCGTATGCCATTGCCAACCCGGCGGGCTTGGCAGGACTATGGAGCTTCGATCTGGGGGCCGACCGCGGCGGGTGGCTCGATCCCGTTCGCGCCCGATATTACGATCGGCGCGCTGAAGGCGATGCGCGATCGCTACGGCGATCATCTGTATCAGCGCTACGGTTTCCTGGATGCTTTCAACCCCACACTCGACGTCGCCATGACCACCCGGCGCGGCGGGGTAGTGCCCGGCGTGGGCTGGTTCGACAACGACTACCTGGGCATCGATCAGGGACCGATCGTGCTCATGATCGAAAACTATCGCACTGGTTTGATCTGGGAGACCATGAAGAAGAACCCGCATATGGTGAGAGGATTGTGTCGTCTGGGTTTTCGTGGCGTCTGGCTGGAGGGGCGCTGCCCATGAGAGCGCACCTACCTGCTCTCCGCCTTGCCATCGCGCTGGGCCTTGCCGGCTGCGGCAGCAGCTCGTCGCTGGTCGTGCCGCCGTCGGACGGCGCGCATGCAGCCACGCCGGCCCCCGCGCCGCGCGGCCGCATGGATGTTTTCGTCGATTCCGTGCTGGCGCTGATGACGCTCGAGGAAAAGGCGGGTCAGCTCAATCTCGGCCGCAGCCAGTGGATCGAGACCGGACCACGCGTGCCCGCGGCCGGCGAAGCGGATGTGCGTGCCGGTAAAGTCGGGTCGTTCTTCGGCGTGCATGGCGCGGCCTACACGCGCGCCATTCAGCGCGTTGCGGTCGAGCAATCGCGCCTGCGCATCCCGCTGCTGTTCGGACACGATGTCATCCATGGCTTCCGCACCATATTCCCGGTCCCGCTCGCCGAAGCCGCGAGCTGGAATCCGGAGCTGGTGCAGCAGTCGGCGCGCATTGCGGCAGTCGAGGCGAGTGCGCACGGCCTGCACTGGACCTTCGCGCCCATGGTCGACATCGCGCGCGATCCGCGCTGGGGTCGCATCGTCGAAGGTTCGGGCGAAGATCCGTACCTCGGCTCGGTGCTGGCGGCCGCGCGCGTGCGCGGCTTCCAGGGCACCGACCTGTCGTTGCCCAATACGGTGCTGGCGACACCCAAACATTTCGTCGCGTACGGCGGTGCGGAAGGCGGCCGCGACTACAACACCGTCGACGTGTCCGAGCGCACCTTGCGCGAAATCTATCTGCCGCCGTTCCGCGCGGGTGTCGAAGCGGGCGCCGGCTCGATCATGGCCGCCTTCAACGAGGTGAGCGGCATGCCCATGCACGCGCATCGCCAGCTCATCGAGGAGGTGCTGCGCGGCGAGTGGGGCTTCGCTGGATTCGTGGTCAGTGATTACACGGGTATCCAGGAACTGATCGCGCACGGCTTCGCGGCCACGCCGGTGGACGCGGCGGCCGCGGCGTTGCATGCGGGAGTCGACGTCGACCTGGCCGGCACCAATTTCCGCGACGACCTGCCGCGCGCGGTCAGCGCCGGCAAGGTCACCGAAGCCGAGATCGACGAAGCCGTACGCCGCGTGCTGCGCGCGAAGTATCAGCTCGGCCTGTTCGAGGATCCGTATCGCTACTCGGACGTGGAGCGTCAACGCACGCTCACCCTGGCGCCCGAGCATG
>JBQTJO010000396.1:0-1941 GCA_052387015.1 Gemmatimonadota bacterium | reverse complement strand
CATCAGCCCGATCAGGAGCTCCCACCGGAGCAGGCCAAGGATTATCCCGGCGACTACACTTACCAACAGCAGGATCCAAAGGTCCGGCCGCAAGAAGGCGATGCTAATGCCCAGCATGCCGAAAACGGCCGTTCCGAAAACGATTGCGCTTCCTGGGCCGTCAGACTCGCGGCGTCCGGAAGCAGCACCACCCCGGCGCGCCAATGGCGGCCGGGTAACGGGCGCGAAGCCACGCGCGTGAGTGGCCAACCTCATTGGGCGGCTGGCGTCGGAGCCTTATCGTTCCGAGACTTTCTGTCCACTACTTCCGTCAGAATCTCTGATAGTTTCACTGACAACTTGTCGATATCGAATGGCTCCAGATCGGGTACCGCCGGCGAAGGTCGTTCCAGCGCCTCGCGGATTGCGGCTGCGAAAGCCTCCGGATCGGGATCCGCAAAAACGAGATTCGGAAAGCGCAGCCGCTTCAGTTCGTCGAGCGGTGTCGCGACCACCGGCTTGCCCGCCGCACTGTATTCCAGCACCTTGATTGGCAGCGCGGCGTCGAAATGGGGCGCGACGTCCCCGGGATAGAGCCCGACGTCTGAGCACGCGAAGAGCGGCGGGATGTCGCCGTACGGCACGGACTCGAGCAGCCGGAACAGGTCCGGCCGGGCGTTGACTCGCTTTCGGATTTCCGGGAGCTGTTCACCGGCCCCCACGAGGAGGCATTTCACACCTGGCATTCGCTTCGCCACGAGCTCAATCGCATCGAGGAAGTACAGCCGTGGGCTCGTGGTGAGTCCAATGAGGCTCACGACGTGAGCGCCATTGATACCGAGCCGTTCCCGTGCGCTCTCTCCGTCAGCGTGCTGGAACAGACGCGGTTGGATGCCATTGGGCAGGTAATAACGAACCACATCAAACTTCCCTGCGCGATCGAACAACACCGTCGATGAGCAGAGCACGGCGTCGCAGTTGGTCAGATACCAGGCTTCGTCATCGTCCTGCAGCAGGTCGAAATAGTCGACGATCAGGGGTACCGGCAAATCCGTCGGCGGAAAACCCAACGCATACCAGTTGCAGGCACAGATCACAACGTCGATATCGTGCTCCGCGACGATTCGCCGCACGGTACGGCGGAACATTCTCTCCGTCAAGCGAGGACGGCGGCCGCTGAAAGGTGCGGGCAAGCGTGGCATGTGGTGGAGTGTGATCCCCTCGCTCACGCGCGTCCAGCTTCGCAGCGTGCTGAGCAAACCCTCGGGACTGCGCCGGACGGGCACATCCCAGCACAACATGTGAACCTGGTGTGATCGCGCCAGCCGCTCGATGAAGTAGTCGGATCTTGCCCTCACGCCGGCTTGAAAGGACGTATGGGGCACCCAAAGGATTCTCATTGGGCTCGTCGCCGTGTCCGCCGCGCTAACAGCTTACCACCCAGCGTGTCTGTCGCTACTCGTGCAATTGGCTCGAAAGTTCAAGACCAACCCATCGAGGGAATGGCTCTCGAAGGCGGACTGGGAGGACAAAGCGCTCCACGCGAAACTCCGAGCCAATGTCTACGCCCGTGAACTATTGCCTGAATCATTCGTAGATCTCCGCAATCGTTAACATGGATGGACAGGAGCGCCTCAGGCGACTCATCCAGTAGGCACCATGAACAGCCCTCTCAGGTGTGATTCGCCTCCCGAGCGTGCGAAGCATGAAGGGCGCGTATATCACCGACTGTGACAGAGGCGTCCACCCAGTTGAGACCATGAGGTTGGTGATCGTTTGAAACGTCCAAGCTTGCAAGTGTTGATTCCAGTCCGGTTGGATTGTCGGCTCAAGGTTTGTTTCGATCGGAAGCACGAGCACGATTCGGCCACGTGGCCGCATGAATTGCCTGAATTCTTTAAGATCGTGATAAGGCGTAGAAGAATGCTCAAGCGCGTGCGAAGAGAGTAGGTAATCGAACGT
>JBQTJO010000395.1:0-6758 GCA_052387015.1 Gemmatimonadota bacterium | reverse complement strand
AGGAATCGCGACGATCAACGCGGTCACGAGCATGAAGTAGCCGGCGAATTTTTCAGCTTGCATCGGAACCGCTTTCTACAGAGAACATGAAGTTTACGACCTGGTTGATAATAGAAATCGCACTGATCGCCTTTTTCGTCTACGGCTACATCCTGTATCGTCGTCGCAAGAAAGACTGACTCCGCCCTTCAGTCACTCCCCGCCATGTGCAGCTCGGCCAGCATCGTCTGGTACGCCGCTTCAGGGCGGATCGCATCGAAAGCCGGATGCAGAGACGGTTGAGCAGCTCCTCGGCGATGCCGTTGCTGAAGTAGGCCTGATCGCCCTTCTGGCTCATGTCCTCGAAGGGGAGCACCGCGATCAAGCGAATGCCGGCGGCGGTATGGGTGCCGCGTTCGGTGCGCACGCGCGCGAGTGCGGCAAACGCGACGAGAGCGACCAGGATGCCCACGCCGAAGTAGCCCATCGCTCGCGCGTAGTAGCGCGCATCGGGTGCCGGCCGCGCCGCAGTTTCCGGCAGCGCTTCCGTGCGTTTGAGGCCGTGCGCGGTCAGATCGAATGCCCAGGCGAGCGCGAGCGCGATCGGCAGACCGGCAATCACCACGATGACGACGATGCGAGTCGCGAGATCCGGGATTTCGAGCAGCGGAAAGACGGTCGCCGCGACCTGGATGATGATCCAGCCCACGACGGCGTATACGCCGGCGACGCGGCCGACGTGTCTGCGCTGTATCTCTGCGATTAAATTTGCCAGATTCACGGACGTGCGGCTAAAAAGGTTGTTCTATCTTAATTTGGACACCACACAAGCTACAACGGTTGTGGATCGAGACCCACAATAGCCGTATATTCGCGCAATCGCCTTCCCCGAGGAAAAACACGTGCAGGTGAACCAGAGCCGACCAACGTACGACGTGGTCATTGCCGGATCCGGAGCGGGCGGCGGCATGGCCGCCATGGTGCTCACGCAGGCCGGCGCGCGCGTCGCGCTGCTGGAGGCCGGACCGCTCTGGAACTCGGCGCGCGACTCGGCCATGCTCAACTGGCCTTATGCGGCGCCGCGCCGCGGCGCCGCGTCCGAGGAGAAGCCGTTCGGCGAATACGACGGCTGCATCGGCGGCTGGACCATCCGGGGCGAGCCCTACACGGTCGCGCAGGGACAGAGCTTTCTCTGGTGGCGCGCCCGCATGCTGGGCGGCCGCACCAATCACTGGGGCCGCATCTCGCTGCGCTTCGGGCCGGACGATTTCCGTCGCAAGAGCCTGGACGGCCTCGGCGACGACTGGCCGATCACGTACGACGACGTCAAGCCATACTACGATCGCATCGATCGCCTGATTGGTTTGTACGGCAGCGTGGAAGGCATTGCCAACGAGCCGGATGGTATCTTCCAGCCGCCGCCCAAGCCGCGCTGCTACGAGCTGTTCGTCAAGCGCGGAGCGGATCGGCTCGGCATCACCTGCATCCCCGCGCGCATGTCCATTCTGACCAAGCCATTGAATGGGCGGCCTGCGTGTCATTACTGCGGTCAGTGCGGACGCGGCTGCATGACGCACTCCAACTTCTCCGTGCCCGGTGTGCTGCTGCCGCCGGCCGAAAAGACCGGACGGCTCACCACGATTCCTTTCGCGATGGTGCGCGCAGTCACGATGGGAAAGGACGGCAGAGCAAACGGCGTCAGCTACATCGACGTGCAGACCGGGCAGGACGAGCATATCCGCGCCAAGGTCGTCGTGCTGGCGGCGAGTGCGTGCGAGTCGACGCGTATTCTGTTCAACTCGAAGATTGCGAACTCGAGCGGCGTGCTGGGCAGATACCTGACCGACAGCACGGGCACGCACGTGAGCGGCTATTTCCCGCAGCTCGATCACGGCGCCCCGCACAACGAAGACGGCGCGGGCATGCACCTGTACATGCCCTGGTGGCAGGACAGCCGGAAGCTGGACTTCCCGCGCGGCTACCACATCGAGTTCGGCGGCGGCCGGCGCGGCGCGCCCGGCTACGGCTTCATGAGCGGCATCGACAACCTCCCGGGCGGCGGCGGCTGGGGCAAGAGTCTGAAGGATCAGTGCCGGCAATTCTACGGCACCACGCTCGGCTTCGACGGCCGCGGCGAGATGATTCCGAACGAGCACAGCTACTGCGAGCTCGATCCGGACGTGAAGGACAAGTACGGCATTCCCGTGCTGCGCTTCCATTTCCAGTGGAGCGATCACGAGATCCGGCAGGTCAAGCACATGCAGGAGACCTTCCGCGAGCTGATCACGACGCTGGGCGGCACGCCCACGTCGCCCATGCCGACAGCCGAAAACAACTACGACATCACGCGCGGCGGACAGATCATCCACGAAGCGGGCACCACGCGCATGGGCAACGATCCACACACGGCGGTCGTCAACAAGTTTCAGCAGGCGCATGACGTCAGGAATCTGTTCGTGGTCGATGCCGGACCGTTCGTTTCGCAGGCGGACAAGAACCTCACCTGGACGATTCTCGCGCTCTCCTGGCGCGCGAGCGACTACATCGCCGACCAGTGGAAGAAAAAAGCGCTGTGAGCCGGATCATGTGATCATGCGATCATGGGAGCCTGGGATGGATAGACGCAACTGCATTGAAGGTTGTTGCGGCGGCGCCGGTTGCTGGATCGGCGCTGGTCTGGTCGGAGCCGGAGGTGATGGTCGCGCACGCGCGCGCGCGCGAGGCGCTGGCTCACGGCGCATACGAGCCTGAGTTCTTTACGGCATCGGAATGGCAGCTGGTGCGCGTGCTGGCGGACCTGATCATTCCGCGCGACGAGCGCAGCGGCAGCGCGACCGACGTCGGGGTGCCGGAGTTCCTCGATTTCATGATGATCGACCAGCCGCGCAATCAGGAGCGCATGCGCAAGGGCCTCGCCTGGATCGATGCCGAAAGCGTGAAGCGCTTCGGCAGAAGCTTCGTCGAGTGCGATTTCGCGCAGCACGCCGCGCTGCTCGATGATCTGGCATGGCCGAAGATGGCGCCCGAAGCACTGAAGGAGGGCGCGGCGTATTTCGTTTCCTTCCGCAATCTCACACTGACGGGATTCTGGACGACTCAAGTCGGCATCGACGATCTGCAATACATGGGCAACACGTTCGTTCCACAGTGGAACGGCTGTCCGCCCGAGGCGCTCAACAAGCTCGGAGTCTCATACCATGAGTAGCTCACCACTCGGTATCGGCATCATTGGCAGCGGCTTCAACGCGCGCTTTCACATCCAGGGCTTCATGGCAGTGCGCGACGCGGAGATCCGCGGCATCTACAGCCCGACGCGCGCGAATGCGGAGGCGACGGCCGCGTACGCACGCTCGCTCGACGTCGGCAACGCGAAAGCTTATCCGTCGATCACCGCGATGGTCGAAGACCCGGCGATCGAGGCGATCTGGCTGAACGGGCCGAACCACGCGCGCATCGAGAACGTCGAGGAGATCGTACGCGTGATAGAGAGCGGACGCGGCACGCTGAAAGGCCTCGCCTGCGAGAAGCCGCTCGCGCGCAACCTGGCCGAAGCGCGCAAGCTGCTCGAGCTGGTCAACCGCGTCGGTCTCGCGCACGGCTATCTCGAGAACCAGGTGTTCTCACCGCATCTGACGCGCGGCAAGATGCTGACCTGGGCGCGCGGCGCGGCCACGACCGGCCGGCCGTACCTCGCGCGCGCGGCGGAAGAGCACAGCGGGCCGCACATGCCATGGTTCTGGCAGGGTCAGCTCCAGGGCGGCGGCGTACTGAACGACATGATGTGCCATTCGGCGCTCGTGATCCGGCATCTGCTGACGGAGCCGGGCGCCGGGCGCGAGTCGGTGCGGCCGGTGAAAGTGACCGGCCACATCGCGAGCCTCAAATGGACGCGCCCCGAGTATGCGGCCAGACTGACGCAGATGATGGGGCCGGCCGTCGATTACACGAAGACGCCGTCGGAAGATTTCGCGAGCGTGATGGTCGAATTCGAAACGGAAGACGGCCTGCGCGTGCTGGGTGAGGCGACGACGTCCTGGAGCTATGTCGGCGCAGGGCTGCGGCTTTCGGCCGAGCTGCTGGGGCCGGAGTACTCGCTACGCTGGAACTCGCTCGAGACGGGACTGACGCTCTTCTTCAGCCGCGAAGTGAAGGGCGCGCAAGGCGAGGACCTGGTCGAGAAGCAGAACGCCGAGGTGGGACAGATGCCGGTCGTCCCCGAGGAGGCGGCGACTTATGGCTACGAATCAGAAGATCGTCACTTCGTGCGCGTCTTCCAGGGCAAGGAAAAGCCACTGTTGACGTTCGACGACGGCGTCGAAGTGGTGCGCATGCTGATGGCGGCGTATCGCTCGGCGGAGCTGGGCCGCACGATCGACTTCGAGGCGGAGAATCTGGAGTCGTTTGTTCCGGCCGTGGCGGCCGGGACGTGGCAGCCGCGATGATGCGAGAAGAGCGATGAGAGCGATGGGAGCGATGGGAGAGATGGGAGCGATGGGAGCGATGGGAGCGATGGGAGAGATGGGAGCGATAAGAGCGGTTGCTGACTGGACACGAGCTTTCGCTCTCATCGCGCCGCCCGCGGCGGACGTCGTCGAAGGCCGCGTTACAGGTCTGGTCCGCACGGATCAGCAGGGAACGCACATGGTCGCGGTGAGCGCGGACGGCAAGCGCGCGTTCACGGCGAACATCGCGAGCGGCACGGTCAGCGAGATCGACCTCGCCAATCAGGAGCTGGTGCGCACGCTCGATGTCGCGCCGCAGGCCGAAGCGGTCGCGCTCTCGCCTGACGGGCGCGAGCTGTGGGTGGGCAGCAATCAGGCTGGGACCGTGACCATATTCGACGTCGACAAAGGCGAGAAGCTCGCGACGGTGTCGGCCGCAGGCGTTCCCATCCGCGTCTACTTCTCGCCGGATGGCGCACTCGCTCTGGTCAGCAGCGCGCAGGCGCAGACGGTGCGCTTCTTTGACACCAGCCAGCGCAAAGAGGTCGCGGCGGTGAAGGTACCGGGAACGCCGATCGGCGCGGTTTTCTCACCGGACGGCGCGCGCGCGTTCGTCGCACTCACGGGCGCGAACGCGGTCGCATTGATCGATGTGAAGAACTTCTCGGTAGTGGCGAGTTATCCGACCGGCAACGGACCTGATGGAATTGCGTATCTGAGAAGGAACTGACGTTCACGGGCACGTTCACGTTCACGTTTACGTGAACGGAGCATCGAAAATGCTCACGGTTTCACGTTGCGTGAATGGACCACCGTCCACGTGCACGTGACCGTGAACGTGAACGTAAACGTCCGTTAGATTCAATCTCCGCCCGCCAGCACAGGCTGCTGCTCAGCTTCCCGCTGCACCGCCCTTTCGCGGAAGAACACCGCAAACAGTCCGAGCACCACGAACGCCATGCTCGCCGGCACCAGTCAGATCGCCGGCCAGTCGTGCCCGCCGCCCGGCGTTGCGTACAGGTCGACGACGCGACCCGAGACGATGCCTCCGATGAACAATCCGAGGCCGAGCGTCACGAAGGCGAGGAAGCCCTGCGCGGCTGCGCGGATCTGCGCACCGGCGCGCTGGTCGACGTAGATCTGGCCGGTCACGAAGAAGAAATCGTAGCAGATGCCGTGCAGGATGATGCCGAGGTACAGCATCCACGCGAGCTCGCCCGGGTTGCCCGCGCCGAACAGCAGATAGCGCGCGCCCCATGCGGCCATGCCGATCAGCAGCAGCTTCTTGGTGCCGAGCCGCAGCAGGAAAAAGGGCATGAGCAGCATGAAGAAAATCTCGGAACCCTGCCCGAGCGTCATCTTGCTGGCCGGCTCGCTCACGCCGATCTCGTTCAGGAAGAGGTTCGTGAACGTGTAATAGAACTGGAGCGGGATGCACAACAGAAACGAACCGACCACGAAGGTCGCGAACGAGCGGTCCTTGAGCAGCGCGAGGGCGTCGAGGCCCAGCACGTCACGCGCGCGGATCGGCGTGCCCGCGCCGGGCGCGGGCGTGTGCGGCAACGCAAAGAACGAGTAGATGGCCAGCACGACCGATGCCGCCGCCGCTATGCGCATCGGCGTGGCAGCCGCTTCCAGCCCGAGCCGGCCGATGATCAGGCCGGCCACGATCCAGCCGATCGTGCCGAGCACGCGCACGCGCGGAAATTCGGCGGCCGCGCTCTTCATGTTGTGAAAGGAGATCGAGTTGGTCAGCGCCAGCGTCGGAATGTAGCAGAGCGCGTAGATGATCAGGATCGGATAGAACACGCCGAATTCGGTCGCGGTCGACGCCGCGTACAGCACCACCGCGCCGATCAGGTGCAGCGCGCCGATGATCTTTTCGGTCGCGAAGAAACGGTCGGCGACCATGCCCACGAAGAACGGCGAGATCAGCGCGCCGATCGCCATGCTGCCGTAAGCGAGGCCGATCTGCGTGCCGTCGAACTTCAGCGTCTGGCCGAGATACGTGCCGAGCGTGACGAACCAGACACCCCAGATGAAGTACTGGAGGAACATCATCGCCGAGAGGCGGAAGCGTACGTGAGACATTATTGCCCTGTTAGTTTGCGATGAGAGCGATTGGAGCGATGTGAGCGATTAGAGCGATGTGAGCGATTAGAGCGGTGCGACTGCCTTCGAACGGCTCACGCTCTTATCGCTACCCTAGCTCATATCGCTCTCATGCCATAATTATAGTCGCCGAATCCTGTTATTCCGGAACGCCACCCGATCGCCGTGGTCCTGCAGCGCGATGTGGCCGTTGCGGGTCTGACCGTACGGAGGCCACTCCTTGAA
>JBQTJO010000394.1:0-8783 GCA_052387015.1 Gemmatimonadota bacterium | reverse complement strand
CAAAGTCCTGGGCCGGCTCGCCAGCGAGATCGCCAGGATCCTGCGCGGCAAGCATAAGCCGATGTACGCGACGCACGTCGACACCGGCGATTTCGTCGTCGTCGTCAATGCCGAGAAGGTGCGCCTGACCGGCAACAAGGCCGACAGCAAGATGTACTTCCGCCACACCGGCTACATGGGTGGCGAGAAGTTCACTCCGTTCAAGGACATGATCGAGGCGCACCCCGATCGCGTGATCGGCCTCGCGGTCAAGGGCATGCTGCCGAAGAACAACCTGGGCCGCCTGATGCGCCGCAAGCTGAAGGTTTACCGCGGGCCGACGCATCCGCATGAGGCTCAGCAGCCGAAACCGCTGGAGATCTGAAACGAATGGCGAACGAGCTACAGTACCACGGCGTAGGACGCCGCAAGTCGAGTGTTGCCCGCGTGTGGATTCGTCCGGGCAGCGGCAACTGGGACGTGAACGGCCGCTCGGCCGAGGATTACTTCCCGCGCCAGTCGCTGCAGGGCCACGCGCAGGAGCCGCTGGTCGCGGTCAACCGGGCCGGGCTTTTCGATGTGAAGGTCGCGGTCGATGGCGGCGGCATCACGGGCCAGGCGGGCGCGGTCCGGCTGGCGCTGGCGCGCGCGCTGCTCAGCTACGATGGCGAGCTGCGCAAGGCGCTGCGCGACAAGGGCATGCTCACGCGCGATCCGCGTGAGGTCGAGCGCAAGAAGCCGGGTCGTCCGGGCGCTCGCAAGCGCTTCCAGTTCTCCAAGCGTTAAGCTGGCCAAATAAGCAGACCGTTCTGACGCCCTGTGGGTCCCCGCCTCGATGCGGGGAAGCAGGGCGGGTGATGGCGGTCGAAGAGATAACCCAAAGACAAGGTAAGCATGGCAGAACTGAAGGAACTCCTCGAGGCCGGCGTACACTTCGGCCACCAGAGCAGCCGTTGGAATCCGAAGATGAGGAAGTTCATCTTCGCCTCGCGCAACGGCATTCACATCATCGATCTCCAGAAGACGCTCAGGGCGCTGCAAGAGGCGCAACGGGTCGTACGCGATGTCACGCTGAACGGCGATCGCGTGCTGTTCGTCTGCACCAAGAAGCAGCTGCGTATGATCGTCGAGCAGGAAGCCTCCCGCTCGAGCAGCTTCTTCGTGACGGAGCGCTGGCTGGGCGGCATGCTGACCAACTTTGCGACCATCAAGAAGCAGATTCGGCGGCTGAAGGAGCTCGAGCGCGGGCTGGACGAAGGCGCCTACGAGTTCTACACCAAGAAAGAGCAGCTCATGCTGCAGCGCGAGCGTGAGAAGCTGGAAAAGTACCTGAACGGCGTGAAGGACATGGGCCGGCTGCCGGGCGCGATCTACGTGGTCGACGCGAAGAAGGAATCGATCGCGATCAAGGAAGCCAACAAGCTGGGCATCCCGGTCATCGCGATTGCCGACACCAACGCGGACCCGGATGTGCTGGACTTCCCGATCCCGGGCAACGATGACGCGATTCGCGCGGTCTCGGTGATCACGGGCGCGATCTCGGATGCGATCGAGCTGGCGCGCCGCGAGCTGCCGCCGGACGCGCGTCGTCGCGCGGAAGAGGCGGAAGCGACGTCGTACTCGACGGAAGGCGGCCTGACGCAGGATGCGCCGGCCGAGGATCGCACCAAGCGGAAGCGGCCGCGCCGCAAGCGCCGTCCGCGCGCGGATGTAATCGCGACGCTGCGGCACGAGGGCGAAGGCGAGCCCGCTGCCGGGGGCGAAGTCGAGGGCGAGGCTCCGGCCGAGCAGGCGTAAGCTCGACCTTGCAACTCAGCGCAATCGACGCGCTGCAGGGCCCCGGCGCTGCAGCGCGTTCTCTTAAAGGAGCGGACCACGTTCGCACTTGTTCGCGAGCGCGGCTCCAAAACAACGAAAGGGCAGACCGCGAAAAGTGGAACGTGGTCCGCATCATTATCATGAAAACCGCGATTTCTGCAGGGATGGTAAAAGAGCTTCGCGAGCGGACCGGCGCGGGGATGATGGAGTGCAAGAAGGCGCTCGAGGAGTCGAACGGCGACATGGAGCGCGCGATCGATCTGCTGCGCGCGAAGGGCGCGGCCAAGGCGGCCAGGCGCGCCGAGCGCGAGGCGAAGGAAGGCGCAATCGGCTCGTACGTGCACATGGGCGGCCGCATCGGCGTGCTGGTCGAGGTCGGCTGTGAGACCGACTTCGTCGGGCGCAATGCGGACTTCCAGACGCTGGTGCGCGACGTCGCCATGCACATCGCGGCCGCGAACCCGCTGGCGCTGAACGCGGACGACATTCCGCAGGACGTCGTCGACCGCGAGCGCGCGGTCTACCTCGAGCAGGTGAAGCAGGAAGGCAAGCCCGAGAAGATGTGGGACAAGATCGTCGACGGTAAGCTCGCGAAGTTCTACAAGGAGAACACGCTGCTCGATCAGCCGTTCGTGAAGGATCCCGACAAGACGGTCGGGCAATATGTCACGGAAGTGGCGGCGAAGACGGGCGAGAACGTGGTGATCCGCCGATTCGTCCGATTCGCTCTCGGCGAGTAATCATAATGCCTGATCGCACGGAGCGACCAGGCATTTTCTTATCCGGCAACCGAATGAGCAAATGGCTGAGAATCTGAAATATCCGCGCGTCGTATTGAAGCTGAGCGGCGAGGCATTGGCGGGCGAGCAGGGCTTCGGCATTTCGCCGCCGGTCGTCGATCAGATGACGGATGAGATCAAGTCGCTCTACGAGCACGGCGTGACCGTCGGTCTGGTGATCGGCGGCGGCAACATCGTGCGCGGCACACAGGCCAGTCAGGAAGGCATGGACCGCGTGCACGCCGACTATATGGGCATGCTCGCCACGGTGATCAACGCGATCGCCGTGCAGGACCTGCTCGAGCGCAAGGGCATCGATACGCGCGTCATGACGGCCATCCGCATGGAGGCGGTCGCCGAGCCGTACATCCGGCGGCGCGCGCTGCGGCACTTGGAGAAGAACCGGGTCGTCATTTTCGCGGCCGGCACCGGCAATCCGTACTTTTCGACCGACACGGCCGCGGTGCTGCGCGCGATCGAGATGGAGGCCGACGTGCTGATCAAGGCGACCAAGGTCGAGGGCGTCTACACCGCCGATCCGGTCAAGGACCCGACCGCGGAATTCATCCCGCGGCTCTCCTTCCACGACGTGCTCACCCGGGAGCTGGGCGTGATGGACGCGGCGGCGGTCTCGCTCTGCAAGGACAACGGTCTGCCCATCATCGTGCTGAACATCCACCAGCGCGGCGCGGTGCTGTCCGCCTTGCGTGGCGAACCGATGGGCACGCTGGTATCATGAAACGAGCCGACCTCAATTAACTCTAACCAGTTATTCGGCCTATGCTTTCAGTAAACGAAGCCAAAGCACAGATGGAGAAGGCTGTCGAAGCGATGCGGCGCGAGTTCGCATCGGTTCGCACCGGCAAGGCCTCGCCCGCGCTGCTGGACACCGTGCGCGTCGATGCATACGGCTCCAGGATGCCGATCAGCCAGGTCGCGACCGTGTCCGCGCCGGAGCCGCGCATGCTGATCGTGCAGCCGTGGGACAAGGGGCTGCTCAAGGCGATCGAGAAGGGCATCCAGGAATCGGAGCTCGGTCTCAATCCTGCCAACGACGGCAACCTCATTCGCGTGCCGGTGCCCGCGCTCAACGAAGAGCGCCGCAAGGACATGGTGAAGCTGCTGCACAAGCTGGCGGAGGAAGGGCGGGTCGCGATTCGCCACGTGCGCCAGGAAGCCAACAAGGAAATCAAGAAGAAGCAGGGCGCGCACGAGATCAGTGAAGACGACGCGCACCGCCAGACCGATCAGGTTCAGAAGCTCACCGACGAATATATCGGCAAGGCCGACCAGCTCCTCAAATCGAAAGAGCACGAGGTGATGGAGGTATGAACGGACCCCTTCCGGCGCACATTGCCATCATCATGGATGGCAATGGCCGGTGGGCGAAGTTACGCGGGCTGCCACGCTTTCGAGGGCATTCGGCGGGCATGCAGGCGGTCCGCAACGTAGTGGAAGCCGCGGTCGAGATCGGCATTCCTCACCTGACGCTGTACGCATTTTCCCAGGAAAACTGGCAGCGGCCGGCCGCGGAAGTCGCGGCCCTGATGAAGCTGCTGCAGCACTACGTGCGCAAGGAGCGCGACGAGCTGATCCGGCAGGGTGTGCGCGTGCGCGTATTCGGCGATCTCGCGCGCCTCACGCCCGGTGCACGCGCCGCGGTCGATCACATCGAGCAGCGCACCGCCGCGGGCGCCAACATGCAGCTGAATCTCATGATCTCGTACGGCAGCCGTGACGAGATCCTGCGCGCGACGCGCAGCCTCGCCGAGCAGGTGAAGCGTGGTGAGCTGGACGTATCCGCCATCGACGAAAAGACGTTTTCGTCCGAGTTGTACACGGCCGGTATTCCGGACCCCGACCTGCTGATCCGCACCTCGGGCGAACAGCGGATCAGCAACTTCCTGCTCTGGCAGCTCGCTTACACCGAGCTCTACATCACGCCCACTCTCTGGCCCGACTTCCAGCGCGACCACCTGGTTGCCGCCATTCACGAATACCAGAAGCGCGAACGGCGGTTCGGCCGGGTTACCAGGTAACCCATGCAGGAGCTCAGCAAGCGCCTCGCGGTCGCGGCGGTCGGCATTCCATTCGCCATCTTCATTCTCTATCTGGGCGGCTGGCCGATGGCGATCGTGCTCGCGCTGGTGGCCGGCATGGGAGCGGCCGAATTCGCGCGCATCGCGCGCACCGGCGGCGTGCATCCTCCGCGCGCGCTCACCATCGGCGCGGCCGCGCTGTTCGTTCTGCTCGCCGCCGTGCTGCCGACGCCGGCGGGCGCTACGCCGTGGTTCTGGCTGCTGATCACCGCGCTGGTGATGGTCAGCGCGACCGCGGTCATCTGGACGCGCGGTGTCGAGGGCAGGCCGCTCGCGTCGGCCGCTGCCGTCCTGTTCGGTGCGCTGCTGACCGGCGGCACGCTCGCGTACGCGGTGTTCCTGCGCGCGGCGCTCGCGCACTCGCCGTATCGCTTCGCGCAGGGCGAGCCGAACGAATTCCTGACCGGCGGCTGGGCCGGCTTTTCGCTGGTCGCATTCCCGCTCGCCGTGACCTGGATCAACGACACCTTCGCGTACTTCGGCGGGCGCGCGCTCGGGCGCCACAAGCTGATCCCGCGCGTCAGCCCCGGCAAAACCGTGGAGGGCACCATTGCCGGCCTGATCGGCGCGCTGCTGACCGCCATCTTTTTCGCAAAGGTGATCTACACCTCGTGGCTCGGCATTGCGGTCGGCATGGGCGCCGCGCTGATCGGCGGCACGCTGCTCTCGGCGGGCGCCGTGCTCGGCGATCTGGCCGAATCGCTGCTCAAGCGCGAGGCCGGCGTGAAGGATTCGGGCACGCTGCTGCCCGGCCATGGCGGCGTGCTCGATCGCTTCGACGCGCTCTACTTCACGATTCCGCTCTCGTACTGGTTTCTGGTCATCGTGATGAAGCTCGGCGGAGGCGTCGGATGAGTCTGGGCGTGGCCCTGCTCGGATCGACCGGCTCGATCGGCCGCAGCGCGCTCGCCGTGCTCGAGCGCCACCGCGACCGTTTCCGCGTGGTCGCGCTGGCCGCGCATCGCAACGCGGCCGAGCTGGCACAGCAGACGGAACGCTTCCGGCCGAAGCTGGTTTCGCTGGTCGAGAAGACCGGCCGCAACGGGCTGATCGAAGCCGCGACGCATCCGGAAGTCGACGTCGTCATCAATGCCATTGTCGGCGCCGCCGGACTCGAGGCGACGCTGGCCGCACTCGCGGCCGGCAAGCGTCTCGCCCTGGCGAACAAGGAATCGCTGGTCGCGGGCGGCCCGCTGGTCATGACCGCGTTGCGCGCCGGCGGCGGCGAGCTGGTGCCGGTTGACAGCGAGCACAGCGCGATCCTGCAATGCCTGCGCGGCGCGCGCGAGCGCGAGGTGCGCCGCATTCTGCTGACCGCATCGGGCGGCCCGTTCCGCCATCGCTCGCTCGCCGAGCTGCAGACCGTCACGCGCGAAGATGCGCTGCGTCACCCGACCTGGGACATGGGCGCGAAGATCACGATCGACAGCGCCACGCTCGCCAACAAGGCGCTCGAGGTCATCGAAGCGCATTTCCTCTTCGCTCTCGATTACGACCGCATCGACGCGGTCATCCACCCGCAGTCGATCATTCACTCGATGGTCGAGTTCAGCGATCGCTCCGTGCTCGCGCAGCTCGGCTTTCCGGACATGGAGCTGCCGATCCTCTACGCGCTGACCCACCCGGAGCGGCTGGACGACGACGGCACGCGTGCCTTCGATCCGGTCGAAGCCGGCACGCTGGGCTTCGAGCCGATCGATACGCAGCGTTTCGGCGCGTTTCGGCTCGGCGTTGACGCAGGACGGACCGGCGGCACCGCCCCGGCTGTATACAATGCGGCAAACGAAGTCGCGGTAGCGGCGTTTCTGGCAAGTGATTTGCCCTTCCCGGCGATACCCGAAGTCATTGATGCCGCGCTCCAGGCGCACCAGCCGCAACCCGTGAACTCTCTCGACGTTGTGCTGGAAGCCGACCGGCAGGCGCGTGCCGCGGCGCGCGACGCAATTTTAAAGGTTCAATGCTGATCACCATACTCGCGACGGTCGTCGTTCTCGGTGTGCTCATCTTCGTCCATGAGCTCGGTCATTTCTGGGCGGCCAAGGCGGTCGACATCGAAGTACCGCGCTTCTCGATCGGGTTGGGGCCGAAACTGATCGGCTTCAAGCGCGGTGAGACCGAGTACGTCATTTCCTGGCTGCCGCTCGGCGGCTACGTGAAGATGGCCGGTATGGAGGAGATGGAAGCGATCGAGGGCGGCGCGGACGCGAAAAAGCCGACCGTCACCGGCGTCGGCACTGCGGTCGATCTCGGCCTCGAGGTCGAGGAGAAGCGCGAGGCGGGACCGCGCGATTTCGAGTCGAAGAGTCTGCCCGCGCGCACGCTCGTGATTTCGGCGGGCGTGATCATGAATCTGATCTTCGCGTTCCTGTCCTTCGCGCTGATCGCGGGCGTGTGGGGCGTGCGCGTCTCACCGGAAGCGCGCATCGGCGGCATCATCGAGGAGCTGCTGCCGCGCGGCACCGAGCAGCTCGCCACCCTGCCGCCCGGCACGCGCATCACCGGCGTCGGCCCGGACGGGGTGCAGAATTTCACGGATCTGCAGATCGCGATCGCGAAGGTCGGCGCCGGCGATCTCGAGTTCCGGTTCGAGGATCGCCCGACCATCACAGTCAACGTGCAGCCGGGCGACAGCGTGCGCGGCGCGCTGATCGCCGCGATCGAGCCGGTGCGCACCACGCCCGCGGTGATTGGCGATGTCGCCAGCAATTCGCCGGCGCAACGCGCGGGGCTGCGCGCTGGCGACAGCATCGTGAGCGCCGCGGGGCAGCCGGTCGAGAGCTGGCAGCAGCTCACGAACGTCGTCGAGCGGCACGCGGGCCAGCCGGTCACGCTCGTGCTCGAGCGCGATGACGCCCGGGTCTCGCTCGATGTCACGCCCGAGCCAAAGTCGCTGGCTGGGAAAGCGAGGTACGGCCGGGTCGGCATGTCGGCCGAAGTACGCGCCGGCGACGGGCTGCCGCGCGAATCGGTCGGCCTGCTCGGCGCGCTCGAGCAGGGCGTGCTGCAGACCTGGGACAACGTCGCCATGACGGCCGGCTTCCTGTGGGACCTGGTCACGGGCGGCGCATCGCCACGCAATCTCGGCGGGCCCATCATGATCGGTCAGCTGAGCGGTCAGGTCGCACGCGCCGGTTTCGCCGAATTCCTCAGCTTCATGGCGCTCTTCTCCGTCAACCTCGCCGTATTGAATCTGTTGCCGATCCCCGTACTCGACGGCGGCCACCTCCTGTTCCTCGGGGTCGAAGCGGTACGCGGCCGCCCGCTCTCGCTCGAGCAGCGCATGCGCCTGAGCCAGCTCGGCTTCTTCATCGTGATCGGCATTATGGGGTGGGCGTTGAGTAACGAAGTGCTGAGGCTGTTCGGTATGTAAATCTTTAACAGACGTTCACGTTCACGTTCACGCGCACGTTTACGTGGACGAGAGGCGCGCAACCGTCCACGTAAACGTGAACGTGAACGTGCACGTAAACGTCCGTTAAAGAAGATTCATCTGCTCGGCCACCACATTCTTCCTTCGCATAGCCATCACATCAACGGTCTCCATCGGCGTGTCCTGCGGCGCGACCGCGACCATACCGGAGTAGCCGATCCGGTCCAGCACGCGCTCGACGACGCGACGCGCCAGGTCGCCGGTGTTGCAGTGCACGCTGAGGTGCGCGAGCACGATCGCGGAGAGGGTAGGGTGGTGCAGCTCGCGCACGAGGTCGGCGGCGGCGCGATTCGAGAGGTGGCCGTGACTGGATGCGATGCGCTGCTTGACCGACCAGGGATACGGTCCGTTCCACAGCATCGCCTCGTCGTGATTCGCTTCCAGCACGAGCACGTGACAGCCCTGCAGTGCGGCGCGCACGGCTGCGGTCGGCCGGCCCAGGTCAGTCGCGACGCCCAGCTTGCAGCCGTTGTCGACGTGCCGCACCGCGATCGCGACCGGGTCGGCGGCATCGTGCACGGTCAGGAAAGGCTGAATCTCGAACGGGCCGATGCGGAACGGCTCCGACGAAGCGTAGCGCTGCACCGCTTCCTTGCCGTTCAGCAGCGCGGCGCATGCGATGTGAGTCTTCTCCGTGAGAAAGAGCCGCACGCCGAAACGGCGCGCGAGTATGCCCAT
>JBQTJO010000393.1:0-6248 GCA_052387015.1 Gemmatimonadota bacterium | reverse complement strand
CCCGTGCCGTCGACGCAGTCGTCCGGAACCGTGTGCACGGAGTAGGGAAGCAACAAATAGTAATCGAGAGACTTGCTCATGGTCTCGCTCCGCAGCACCCTGCTCTAGTGGCTGCCACATGGCCGGCCGAATCGCGTATATGTCAAGGATCGAACGGCGCTGCGAGCGTGGACTTTCGATTCCCTTCTGCCTTCATAATCGTGCGCTGTCGGGGCCAGGCCACCGCTGCCATCGTCCGCGCTTATGTGGAGGCGGACGATGCGTCAGTCCAGCTTGGCGATCAGGCCGGAAAGCTTGTACGAATCGCCCTCGACCCGATCGACCAGAATGACTGGCTTGCCGTCCCGCATGCCGGGACGCAGCACCAGCCGCGACTCGACCGCCTCGCCGCGGCTGAAGTACATCCAGAGCAGCGAGCCGTCGGCTTCGCCGCCGGTGCCGGCGCGGAAGCCATGCCGCTTCTGCTGGATCATTTCGTGGAACCACTCCTGCAGCGCGCGTGCGGCGTTGTTCTCGCTCATTTTCGTCCCTGAATGGAAGGTCACGATCCGGAGGTTGGCTCAGGCTCGAACCCGAGTCAATAGAGAAACGACAAGAGCCATCGCGCTCATCGCTCCCATCGCTCTCATCGCATCATCGCATCAGGCGTGCGCCTGCGGATTGTCGAAGCGCAAATGCGGCGGTGAAGCTACTCCCTCCGGGAAGATCAGCCGGCCTTCCTTGAGGATGCCGCCGCGCAACGCGATCGCCAGCACCTCGCCCAGCGTCTCCGCCGGGTGGAAGCGCATCTGGTCACGCA
Organism: Gemmatimonadota bacterium; assembly: GCA_052387015.1. Lineage (GTDB taxonomy): Bacteria > Gemmatimonadota > Gemmatimonadetes > Longimicrobiales > RSA9 > CBJLQC01. The sequence continues at coordinate 5,449 of JBQTJO010000393.1, read as the reverse complement.
CTTCCTTCGGCAGATCCTCGAGATGCGGCTCGTTGTCCTTCGGCAGCACGATCTCGCGGATGCCGGCGCGATAGGCGCCGAGCACCTTCTCCTTCACGCCGCCGATCGGCAGCACGCGGCCGGTCAGCGTGATCTCGCCGGTCATGGCGAGGTCGTTGCGGACCGCGCGGCCGGACAGCGCCGAGACCAGCGCGGTCGCCATGGTCACACCGGCGGACGGGCCATCCTTCGGGATCGCGCCGGCCGGCACGTGAATGTGCACCTCGATGTCCTTCAGGTTCTCACCCGGAATGCCGAGGTGATCGTGGTGCGTCTTCGCGTACGTGAGCGCGGCACGAGCGGACTCCTTCATCACATCGCCGAGCTGGCCGGTGAGAATCAGGTTGTCCTTCGCCTTCACCAGGCTCGCCTCGACGAACATGATGTCGCCGCCCATCGGCGTGTAGTACATGCCGGTGGAAACGCCGACCGCATCTTCGATAGCCGCGCGCTCGGGGTGCACACGCGCCCGCCCGAGCAGCGGCATGACCTCGCTCCCGTCGATCCGGATGTGTTCGGCTTCACCCGCCGCGATGCGGCGCGCGGCCTTGCGGGCCAGCTTGCCCAGTTCGCGCTCGAGCTGGCGAACGCCCGCCTCGTGCGTGTAGCTCGTGACCACCTGCTCGATCGCGGCATCCGTGACCTCCAGCTGCTCCGCACGCAGGCCGCTCTGCTCGCGCTGGCGCGGCAGCAGATAACGCTTCGCGATCTCGACCTTCTCCAGCTCCGTGTAACCGGAGAAGTCGACGAACTCCATGCGGTCGAGCAGCGGCGCCGGGATGTTGTCGCGGTAGTTGGCCGTCGCGATGAACAGCACTTCCGAGAGATCGAACGGGACGCCCAGGTAGTGGTCGACGAACGCGTGGTTCTGCGCCGGATCGAGCACTTCGAGCAGCGCGGCCGACGGGTCGCCCTGCAGGCTCACGCCCAGCTTGTCGACTTCGTCGAGCAGGAACACCGGATTCCTGGTGCCCGCCTGCCGCAGCCCCTGGATAATGCGTCCGGGCATCGCGCCGACATACGTGCGGCGATGGCCGCGAATGTCGGCCTCGTCGCGCGCGCCGCCCAGCGCGATGCGCACGTACTTGCGGCCGAGCGAGCGTGCAATCGACTGCGCGATCGACGTCTTGCCGACTCCGGGTGGCCCGATGAACAGCAGGATCGGACCGCGTCCCATGGCTCGCGCCTTGACGGCGGATGCGGGTGCGGAGGCGGAGGCGGGCTCGCCGTCGGCTTCCGTTCCCGCTCCCGCTTCCGCCTCCGCCTCCGCCTCCGCCTCCGCCTCCGCCTCCGCTGCGGCGGCATCCATCTGAAGCTTCCGCACGCTGAGGAACTCCAGGACCCGGTCCTTCACGTCCTCGAGACCGTAGTGGTCCTCGTGCAGGATCCTCTCGGACTCGTTGAGCACGATGCGGTCATCGGTGCGCTCGCCCCAGGGCAGCTCGATGACGTAATCGAGATACGTGCGGATGACCTGGTACTCGGCCGACTGCGGGTTGGTGCGCTCGAGACGGTGCAGCTCGCGATCGATTTCCTTGCGCGCGTCCTCGCTCAGCTCGAGCGCCGCAATGCGCTCCCGCAGCTCCTCCAGATCGCCCGCCTCGTCCGCTTCGCCCAACTCCTTCTGGATCGCCTTCATCTGCTCGCGCAGCATCATCTCGCGCTGCCGCTCGCCCAGCTCCTCCTGCACCTTCTGCTGGATGTCCTGCTGCGCTTCGATGCGCAGCAGATCGCGTTCGACGCCGATCAGTACGCGCCGCATGCGCTCCGCTACCGGGAACAGCTCGAGCAGCGCCTGCTTCTCGTGCGACGGCATTTCCAGATAGAACGCGACCAGGTCCGCGAACGCGCCCGGATCGTCGACGCCGCGCACGATCTGGCTGAGCGCCTCCGGCGACATGCCGCGCTCGCGACCCAGCTCGGCCGAGCGGTCACGCAGCTCGCGGTCGAGCGCGATGAAGGCGGCGTCCTTCGACGGCACTTCCTCGGCCTCGACCACCCACGCTTCGGCCTGGAGCATGCTCGGGCCGACCCGCTGGTAATTCAGCGCGCGGGCGCGGTCCTCTCCCTGGATCAGCAGCTGGAAACCCTGCGAGGACTTCTGGACTTGGAGCACGCGGACGATGACGCCCATCTCGTAGAGATTTTCGGGCGCGACGTCGTCCAGATTCTCGCGCTGGCAAACCGCGAACAGCCGGCGGTCTCCCTGGAGCGCCTTTTCTATAGCCTCGACGGTGCCCGGCCGGCCCGCGCTGATCGGCACCGCCACGCCCGGAAAGACGACGGTATCGCGCATGGGCAGGACCGGCAGCGTAATGCGCTTGTGCATGGAAATTCCTTTCACATATGCAGTTTCGGCCCGAAGGCCGCAGCTGTCCGGGGATAATGGGAAGAAGCTTGCCAAAGGAATCTGCCGTTCTGGCAGATCAGCGAATCGAGGAGCGCGGCCTTTCGGTAGTGACGGGTCTGCGCCATTGTGAGAGACCTCATGCCGGAAGCCGCCCAGCCGCCCGAAGTCGAATACGGCTACAAGACCGCCGCCTACAAGACGCCGAATTATCTGCTCGAGGGGGTGAATACCGCCCTCGCGCCGCTGCGGAGCGCCGGTATGATGGCGCTGCTGGAGCTCGGTTGCGGGAACGGATACGTCGCCGCGCAGCTTGCGTCCGCGGGTTGGCGAGTGACAGCAACCGACATATCCGCTGAAGGCGTGGCGGTTGCACGCGAGACGTATGCTGCATCCGGTGCACGCTTCGTGACCGCATCGATTTACGATGCGACGCTGGCGCAGCGTCTGGGCACGTTCGACGTGGTGCTCGCGATCGAGGTCATCGAGCATTTGCAGCTGCCGCGTGAGCTGTTGCGGCGTGCGTTCGATGTTTTGAGGCCCGGCGGTCGTCTGGTCGTGACTACGCCGTATCACGGCTATTTCAAGAATCTGGTGCTGTCTCTCACGAACCGGTGGGATGCTCATTTCGCCGTGCACTGGGATGCCGGTCATTTGCGATTCTTTTCACCGGCCGCACTCACGAAGATGGCGCTGGGCTGCGGATTCCTGAACGCAAGGTGGACGGGCATGGGACGCGTACCCGGACTATGGAAATCGTTCCTGTTTCAGGCGGAACGACCTGCGTTGCGATGAGTGGAGCTTTCCGGCATAGTCACCGCATGGCCACCATGGTTTCCGAATCACGAGTCGTGCGCGCACCGCGCGGCTCCAGTCTGTCCTGCAAGGGCTGGACGCAGGAGGCAGCGCTGCGCATGCTGATGAACAATCTTGATCCCGAAGTTGCGGAGCGGCCGCAAGACCTGGTGGTCTACGGCGGTACGGGCAAGGCGGCGCGCAGCTGGGAAGCCTTCGATGCGATCGTGCGCACGCTGCGCGAGCTGGCGGACGATGAGACGTTGCTCGTGCAGTCGGGCAAGCCGGTCGCGGTGTTCAAGACGCATGCGCATGCGCCGCGCGTGCTGATCGCAAATTCCAATCTGGTCGGCAAGTGGTCGAACTGGGAGTATTTCCGCGAGCTGGAGCGCGCGGGTCTGATCATGTACGGCCAGATGACGGCGGGCTCGTGGATCTACATCGGCACGCAGGGCATTCTCCAAGGCACGTACGAGACGTTCGGCGCGGTGGCGGCGAAGCATTTCGGCGGCACGTTGCGCGGCAAGTGGGTGCTGACCGGCGGCATGGGCGGCATGGGCGGCGCGCAGCCGCTCGCCGCGACCATGAACGAAGGCGCGATCCTGGTAGTAGAAGTCGATGCGCAGCGCATCGAACGACGCGTCGCCACTCGCTACTGTGATCGCATTACCCACGATCTCGACGAAGCGTTGCGCTGGATGCGCGAGGCATGTGACACGGGTGCCGCATTGTCCGTCGGACTGGTCGGCAATTGCGCGGAAGTACTGCCGGAGCTGCTGCGTCGCAATGTCGTGCCGGATGTACTGACGGATCAGACATCTGCGCATGACGAGCTGAACGGCTACGTGCCCGCCGGCCTTTCGTTGCAGGAAGCCGCGGATCTGCGAGCGGAAAAGCCGCGCGAATACGTGAGCCGCTCGCTGCAATCGATGCGCGTGCACTGCGAAGCGATGGTCGAGCTGATGCGACGCGGCGCGATCACCTTCGACTACGGCAACAATCTGCGCGGTCAGGCACAGTCGGCCGGCTACTCCGACGCATTCGCGTTTCCGGGTTTCGTGCCCGCCTACATCCGTCCGCTCTTCTGCGAGGGCAAGGGCCCGTTCCGCTGGGCGGCACTGAGCGGCGAGGCGGAGGACATTTACCGGACGGATGAACTGGTACTCGAGCTGTTTCCGCACGACGCGCAGCTCGCACGCTGGATCCGGATGGCGCGCGAGCGCGTGCGGTTCCAGGGTCTGCCGGCGCGCATCTGCTGGCTCGGCCAGGGTGATCGCGCGAAGATGGGTGTGGCCATCAACGATCTGGTCGCACGCGGCGAGCTGAAGGCGCCGATCGTGATCGGGCGCGATCATCTCGACACCGGCTCGGTCGCTTCGCCGTACCGCGAGACGGAAGCGATGAAGGACGGCAGTGATGCGATCGCGGACTGGGCGATCCTCAATGCGCTGCTGAACACGGCGTCGGGCGCGAGCTGGGTTTCCCTTCACAACGGCGGCGGTGTAGGCATCGGCAATTCGCTGCATGCCGGCCAGGTGCTGGTCGCGGATGGATCGCCAGAGATGCGGGACCGCATTGAGCGCGTGCTCACCAATGATCCGGGCATCGGTGTGGCGCGGCACGCGGACGCGGGGTACGAGGAAGCCGTCGATGCCGCGCGCACGCACGGGATCACGATTCCCATGATGGAGTAGCCGCCAGTTTTCGGCGGCATTGGCAGTCGACACGGCGAGCCGTTCTACATTTTCATGGTCGGAGCAAACATGGAGTTCTTCCGTCGTGGCAGCAGGCTGAGGTAGAGCTTGCCGATCATAGCCGCGGATCTCACCTACGTGAACGGGCGCTTCGAGCGCGCTGTCGCGGTCGAATACGACGACGTGTCGGGCCGCATCACGCGTGTGCACCGCGGCGTGCCGGGCGCGATTGCGAGAGCGAGCGGGCGCGCGCTGCTGCCGGGCTTCGTGAACGTGCACTCGCACGCGTTTCAGCGTGCGATCCGCGGCCGCACGCAATGGCGGCCGGTCGGCGCGGCGGCCTCGGACTTCTGGAGCTGGCGCGAGGCGATGTACGAGGCGGTGCTCGGCATGAGCCCGGACGACGTGTTCACCGTGTCGCGGCTCTGCTTTCGCGAGATGCTGCAGGCCGGCTACACGAGCGTCGGCGAGTTTCATTACCTGCAGCGGGATCCGGATGGCAACGCGTACGCGAATCCGCTCGAGCTGCACGAAGCCGTAATCGCGGCGGCCCATGATGTCGGCATCCGCATCG
>JBQTJO010000392.1:0-11148 GCA_052387015.1 Gemmatimonadota bacterium | reverse complement strand
ACCTTGTACGTCGAAAGAGAGAGCCAGAAGCCGATCATCATCGGCAAGCAGGGCGCCGGCATTCGCAAGCTCGGCCAGCTGGCCCGCCGGAAGATCGAAGACTTCGTGGGCAGCCCGGTCTACCTGGACCTTTGGGTCAAAGCCATGCCGGGATGGCGCAACAAGGCGTCGTCGCTTCAGTTTCTCGGCTACCCGGTCCCGTCCGAACTCCGGGATGGCAAACGTTGAGTAGGGACGTGGTTTGTTATCTTTAAAGGAGCCTGAATGCTCGACAAACAGCTGCTCGACATCCTGGTCTGCCCGAAGTGCAAGGGCGAGCTGGAATATCGGCAGACGCCGCACGAGCTGGTGTGCCACAACTGCCGCCTGCGGTACGAGGTGCGCGATGAAATCCCCATTATGCTGATTGATGAGGCGAAGCCGTTCTAGCTTCGTCGCGTGGCAGCTCATCCTGTGCGCGGCGTTGCTGTTGGTTGCGCGCGGTGCGCACGCGCAGGATGAAGGTGTTTCTTCCACCGAGTGCTGCATCGACATGCTCTCGCCGGTCGGCGCACGTACCGTGGCGCTGGGTGATGCGGTGACCGCCCGGCCGGGGCCGGACGCGATGTTCGTCAATCCGGCCGGCCTGTCCGAGCGTCGCAAAAATGAGTTCACCGCGCATCGTTCGGATTTCGTCGATGCGTCGCGCACGACGCTCGGTGTCCTGCTGGCCACGCGCGATGTCGGCGTGTTCGCGCTCGCCTACCACCTGATCGATTTCGGCACGCAGGAGAACACCGACGACTTCGGCAACGTGCTCGGCACATCGACCTATATTTACCAGCAGCTCATCGCATCGTATGCAACGCGCGTCGGCGTGGGCTGGAGCGCCGGCCTCAACTACCGGCTCTACGATTTCCGGCCGAGCTGCACAGGCGTGAACTGCGTATCCGCGGAGCGGCCCGGCACCACGCACATGGTCGATGCCGGACTGACCTACGAGCCTCGCTTGCTGAAGACCGCGCGCTTCGGCGCCTCCATCATGCACGTCGGCTTCCCGCTTCAAATCAACAACGCGGCCCAGGCGGACCCCACGCCGGCGCGACTTCGCGTTGGCGCCGCGTATGAAGCCGGCCACCATTTTTCGAGCGACACGACGCTCGCGGTCTGGCTGCACATCGATGCCGTCGATCGCGTGCGCGACCCGGGCTCGCCCGCGCTGAATTTCGGCGCCGAGGTCGTGCTCGACCGAACCATCTCCGTCCGCGCCGGCCATTCCAGCGCGGGCGACGGCGTCACGAGCGGCGGCACCGCTCTCGGCCTGGGTCTCGTCTACGAGCGTTTCGAGGTCAGTGTCGCGAAGACCGTGACCACGTTGCCGATCGGCGAGCCATTTCACGTTTCGTTCGGCGTCACATTTTGAAGACCCGCATTGCGATCTTCGCGACCTTCGCGTACTTCGCGAGCTTGGCAGCGCAGCTGCCCGCCCAGACTCGCACCGAACGTTTTGCGGCCGACACGGTCCTGACCTCTTCGACAACCGGCATCGCTTTCGTCGCATCCGCGCTGCTGCCCGGTGCCGGGCAGAAGTATCTCGACTCCGATCGCTGGGTCCCGTTCGTGGCGGTCGAGGCCTGGGCCTGGGTGAAATACCTCGAACAGCGCCGCCGCGGTCGTCGACTGGAGCAGGCGTACCGGGATCTCGCGTGGAACGTGGCGCGCCGCCTGACGACGTCGACCAGGCGAGATTCCGTGTTCACGTACTACGAAGCCATCAAGGAGCACGCGAGCAGCGGCCTCTTCGATGCCGATCCATCGAGTGCGGGCATCCAGCCGGAGCGCGATTCGACGACGTTCAACGGCCTTCAGTGGCGGCGCGCCCGCGCGCTCTTCCTGCGCGGCATTCCCGCCGTGCCGGGCACGCCCGAATACGAGCAGGCGCTCGCGTATTACCGGACCAACGCGATCCCGGACGGTTTTACCTGGAGCTGGGGGAGCAGCCGACTCGAGCAGCAGGAGTTCGCCGAAACCATCTCGCGCAGCGACGCCGCATTCCGCGATGCCACGCGCATGATGGGTGTGATCCTTGCGAACCACGTCGTCAGCGCAGTGGACGCGCTGGTCCAGGCGCGCGTGAAGCTGCTGGCCGACCGCCGGATCCGCATCGGCAGCACGCTGGAGCCGGAGGGCTCGACCTATGCCTGGACGCTGACCGTCCGGGTGCCACTTCAGGGGCGTGAGAACCGACCGTGACCGTTACCGCTGAAAAAATCGTCGAGTATCTGCGCGCGGAGTCCGGGCGCCCACTGACCGCCGAAGAGCTGGCCCGCGAGCTGGCGATCGACGCCGAAAGTTTTCTCCCCTTTGGCGAGCTGCTGGCCGAGCTGGCATCGCAGGGCGTGCTCTATCGCGGCAAGGCCAACCGCTACGCGGCTCCATCGCGCATCAACCTGGTCGTCGGCACGCTGACCGTAATCAAGAGCGGCGCCGGCTTCGTGGTGCCTGATGCCCGTGACGGCGATCTCTACATCCCGCAGGAAGAGCTACGGACCGCGGTGGACGGTGACCGCGTCATCGCGCGGCTCGAACGGAAGAATCGCGGCGGCAAGAGTCAGGGCAGCATCGTGCGGATCCTCAGGCGCGCGCGCGAAAGCGTGGTCGGCGTCTATCATCCGGCGAAGAACTTCGGCTTTGTTGTGCCGGAGCCGAGTCTTCGTCTCTCGAGCGACGTCTTCGTGCCGCCCGGCGAGGACGGCGGCGCAACGGAAGGCGACGTCGTCGTGGTCCGCATCACGAGCTGGGGCGAGAAGCACCGCGGCCCGGTCGGCGAAGTCGACAAGGTGCTCGGCAAGCACGGCGCGCCGGGTGTCGACATTCTCGCGGTGCTCTACGGGCACGAGCTGCCGGTGGAATTTCCGGAGCACGTGCTGGAAGAAGCGGAAGCGCTGCGCAAGCGCGGCATCACCGAAGCCGATCTCGCCGGCCGGGTCGATCTGCGTGACGAGCTGATCTTCACGATCGATCCGGTCGACGCGAAGGACCACGACGACGCGCTCTCGATCAAGGCAGTCGACGACGGCTACGAGGTCGGCATCCACATAGCCGACGTGAGCTTCTACGTCACCGAAGGCAGCGCGTTGGACCTCGAGGCGCTGCGCCGCGGCACCAGTGTTTATATGGTGGATCGCACCATCCCGATGCTGCCGGAGGCGCTGTCGGCCGATCTTTGCTCGTTGAAGAACGGCGTCGACCGGCTCGCGATGTCGGTGATCGCGCGACTGGATGCCGAAGGCAATGTCTTCGCGCACAAGCTGGTGCGCAGCGTCATTCGCAGCCGCCACAAGCTGGCGTACGAGCGGGCGCAGGAGGTCATTGAAGGCAAGGGCAGCATCGATGCCGAGACCGATGCGGCGATCCTGCTGCTGGTCGAGCTGAGCCGCAAGCTGCGCGAGAAGCGCGTCGCGCGCGGCAGCCTCGATTTCGATCTGCCGGAGGCGCGCGTCATCCTGAACACGGCGGGCGAGCCGACCGACATTCAGAAAATCGTGCGGCTCGAAAGTCATCGCCTGATCGAAGATTTCATGCTGCTGGCGAACGAGATCGTGGCACGCAAAGGCTCGCGCCAGGAGCTGCCGTTCCTTTACCGCGTACACGAGAGTCCGGACGAGGACCGCATCGCCCAGCTCCAGGAGTTCGCGAAAACCTTCGGCTACAGCATCACGAAGGGCAGAAAGCCGTCACCAAAGGATCTGCAGCGCCTGCTCGAACGTATCAGGGGCAGACCGGAAGAGCGGCTGCTGTCGACGGTGGTGCTGCGCTCGATGCGGCAGGCCCGCTACAGCCACGAGAATCTCGGCCATTTCGGCCTGGCCGCGAAACATTACGCGCATTTCACCTCACCGATCCGCCGTTATCCGGATCTGATCGTCCATCGCATCTGCGCGCACGCGTTTCTGAACGACGAAAACGTGCGCGCGGCGATCAACGTGACGCTGCTGCCGGAGGTCGCGCGCATTTCGAGCGAGCGCGAGCGGGTCGCCGTGGACGCCGAGCGGGACTCCATCGAGCTGAAAAAGGTGGAGTTCATGGAGCGGCATCTGGGGGACGAGTTCAAAGGCACGATCAGCGGCGTCGCCGCGTTCGGCTTCTTCGTCCTGCTCGACGACTTCTATGTCGAAGGCATGGTGCACGTCAGCTCGCTGGAGGACGATTATTACCAGTTCCGCGAGGAACGCTATGAGATCGTGGGCGAGCACAGCGGCCGGCGGTTCCGGCTGGGCGATCGCGTCCGCGTCCAGGTCGCGCGCGTCAACCGCGATGAGCGGAAAATCGATTTCGTGATCATCGAGGACGCGACGGCCCGCGGCACGCGCGGCCGGCAGCGCGGCGCGCCGAAGCGCCCGGGCAAGGGGCCGCGGCGCGGCCCGAAGAAGGGCGGCAAAGGCCGCAAAAGCAGGACGGCAGCATAACTTACGTTGACAGAGCGCGGTTGCTGAGTGTAGCTTCCGGCGTTCCCCGACCACAGTTTTGATTCCTGGATTCCCGGCGACATGGGTTTTCGAGCGGCCCTCGTATTTCATTCACCGTCCGGCAAGCCTGCTCCCGCACTTGTGCGCGAGTTCGCGGCCGAGTCCGGTATTCCCATCAATGAAATCCAGAGCCCGGATGAGGTGCTGGCGACCGTGAACCGGACCTTTCCGGCGGGCGTGTTCATGGACGTGGCCGGCGTGGATGGCGGCTCGCTGGAGTTGATACGGACGCTGAAGAGCGACGCTTTCAGCGCCATCGTGCCGGTGGTCATGCACGTACCCGCGGAGCGGAAGGATCTGGTGCTGGCCGGGCTCGAAGCGGGCGCCGACGAGGTGCTGACGGCCGACGCGCTGGAGCGCGAGTGTCTGCTGCGCATGCGCATGATCCTGAAGCGCGCGGACCGCGACGTGAGCGTGCACCCGACGACCCGCCTGCCCGGCACCCCCCAAATCGAGCGCGACATCACGGACCGCATCCGGCGCGATGAGATCTTCGCCGTCTGCTACGCCGACCTCGACCATTTCAAGGAATTCAACGACCGGTACGGCTACAACGAAGGCGACGGCGTCATCAAGCTGCTCTCGCGCATTCTGCGCGATCTGGTCAAGGGGCACTGCCCGACAGGCGGCTTCGTGGGGCACATCGGCGGCGATGACTTTATCTTCACCCTGGCGATCGATAAGATGCGGATCGTGTGCGAGGAGATTATCGAGCTGTTCGATGAGCTGATCCCGTATCAATACACGGAAGAGGACCGCAAGGCGGGATACTTCCTGGGACGCGACCGGCGCGGCAACATTCTATGGGTGCCGCTCATGACGCTGTCCATCGGCGTGGTCACCAACCAGCAGCGCAGCTTCTAGCACACGGCGCGCGTGAGTGAGCTGGCCACCGAAATGAAATCGTTCGCGAAGAAGCTGCCGGGATCCGTGTATGCGGTCGACCGTCGTTCCGACGCGCGCGGCACGTATTTCGGCCAGTCGATTGTTTCCTCCGAGGAGCTGGAAGCGCCGAAAGAGTTATGAACGTTCGCTGCCCAAGCTGCCAAACCACGTTCCGCGTGGACCCCGACCGGATTCCGGCGGGTGGAACCAAGGCCCGGTGCGCGCGTTGCGCAACGGTGTTCCGACTGGATCGTTCTGGTCTGGTGCCGGAATCCGCGGGCGTGGTCGCGGGCGCGGTCGCGGTCACGGGAACAGCGCGGGCCGAGGAGCCGCGGGTCGAGCCGCCGCGGGTCGAGGCGCCGCGGGTCGTGGTCCCGCCGCCGCCGCCACCCCCGATGGCACCGGCGGCAACGTTTGTCACAACACCCCCGGCTCCGCCGCCCACGCCCGCGACCGCGCCCGCGGCGGCACGCCGGCCGTCCTTCCGCAACCAGGATCCGCAGGCGCGCGCGCAGCGCATCGCGCGGGCGCTGGTCTCGGACATTGTCGCCTACAACAAGAACAAGCTGAAGACGACACTGGAGGCCGGCACGCTGCGCAACGAATTCCGCGAAGAGATTCGTAAGAGCTGGGAGGAGTACGTCGAGCAGGTCGGGCTGGACATGGCCAAGAACACGCCGTATTTCCGCGACTCGCTGAATGAAATCCTGGCGAAGGGACAAAAAGTCTTCTAGCCGGGTATCAGGACGCGCGGTAAATTCAGCGAGCATGAGTTGGGGCCGCCATTGGGCGGCCCTTTTGATGTGCGGCGCGCAGATAGGTGAAATACGCTCGATGCGAACGGAAATGAACAGCAGGGTAGCCGCCGAACGCGAGCGCATCGAGGCGCTCGGAGGCTATCTTTGACGTCAAGAACAAGCAGCAGGAATTGGCCGCTCTCGAGGAACGGATGGCCGAGAGCGGATTCTGGGACCACCCGCAGCTGGCGCGCGAGGTCATCGCGCAGGCCAACGAGCTGAAGGGTTGGGTCGAACCCTACCAGGATCTCCTCACCAAGGTCGGCGAGCTGGACGAGCTGGCGGCTCTGCTCGCGCTGGATGCGGATGACGCACTCGAGCAGGAATGGAGCGCCGAGCACGCGCGGCTGCAGCAGGACATCGAAAAGCTCGAGCTGCGCACCATGCTGCGCGGCAGCGATGACGCGCGCGACGCGATTCTCACGATACATCCCGGAGCGGGCGGCACCGAGTCGCAGGACTGGGCCGAAATGCTGCTGCGCATGTACACGCGCTGGTCCGAACAGCACGGTTACGACAGCACGCTGTTCGACCTCCAGCCGGGCGAAGAAGCGGGCATCAAGAGCGCCACGCTCGAGATCAAGGGCAAGTACGCCTACGGCTATCTGAAGGCCGAGCGCGGCGTGCATCGGCTGGTCCGCATCTCACCGTACGATTCGCAGAGCCGGCGCCACACATCGTTCGCGAGCGTGTTCGTCTACCCGGTGATCGACGACACGATCGAGATCACGATCGATGAGAAGGATCTGCGCATCGACACGTTTCGGGCGGGCGGCAAGGGCGGGCAGAACGTGAACAAGGTCGAAACCGCGGTTCGCATCACGCACATTCCGACCGGCCTCGTGGCGGCGTGCCAGAACGAGCGCAGCCAGTTCCAGAACAAGGAAACCGCGATGAAGATGCTGCGCGCCGCGCTCTATCAGCGCGAGGTCGAGAAGAAGGAAGCCGAGCGCGCGAAGGTCGAGGCATCGAAAGCCGATATTGCGTGGGGCAGCCAGATCCGCTCGTACGTGTTTCAGCCGTACACGATGGTGAACGATCACCGCAGCGACCTGAAGATCGCAGACGTGCAGAGGGTGATGGACGGCGATCTCGATCCGTTCATCGAGGCGTACCTGAAGCAGTTCGGAGCGCAGGCGTGAGCGTGCCGGACCGCACCTACCTAATCGAGGATCGGCTGCGCAAGCTCGAGCAGCTGCGCGAGCGCGGCATCGAGCCGTTTGCGTACTCGTATGACGTGACGCACTCGTCGGCGGAAGCCAAGGCGCTGCTCGGCGACGGGGCGGAGGAGCCGACGACGGTGCGCGTGGCCGGCCGGCTGATCTCGCTGCGCGCGCACGGCAAGACCAGCTTCGCGCATCTCGCCGATCGCGCGGGCAAAATCCAGCTTTACGTGCGCCGCGATGACGTGGGCGCGGACGCGTACGCGGTGTTCGATCTGCTCGACATCGGCGACTGGATCGGCGTCGAGGGTACGCTCATGCGCACCCGGACGGGCGAGATCACGATCAAGGCCGGCTCGTTCGACGTGCTCGCCAAATCGATTCGACCGCTGCCGATCGGCAAGGAAGAGATCGGCGAGTCGGGCGAGAAGGTCGTTCACAGCGGCTTCACCGATCTCGAGCAGCGCTATCGCCAGCGGTACGCCGACCTGGCCGTCCATCCGGAGGTGCGGGAGGTTTTCTACAAGCGGGCGCGCCTGGTCACGGCGTTGCGCAGCTTCCTGGATGCGCGCGGCTTCATCGAAGTCGAGACGCCGGTGCTGCAGCCGCTGTACGGCGGCGCTTCGGCGCGGCCGTTCATCACCCACCACAACGCGCTCGACATGCGCCTGTATCTGCGCATCGCGGATGAGCTGTACCTGAAGCGGCTGATCGTGGGCGGCCTCGAGCGGGTTTACGAGATCAGCAAGGATTTCCGCAACGAAGGCATCGATCGTACGCATAATCCCGAGTTCACAATGCTCGAGTTCTATCAGGCGTTCGCGGACTACGAGGACATGATGGAGCTGGTGGAGCAGCTGATGGTGGCGGCCGCGCGCGCGACCAGTGATTCGCTCGAGCTGCCGCTCGAGGGGCGGACACTCAGCTTTCAGCCGCCCTTCGCGCGCCTGCCTTTCCTGGAGGCGATCAGCCGCCATGCCGGCTTCGATGCCGCCGTGGAAAGCGAGGAGCAGCTGCGTGACCGTGTGAAGAAGCTCGGTGTGCCGGACGCGGGCAGAATGGGCCGCGGCAAGCTGCTCGACGAGCTGTTCGGCGCCCACGTCGAGCCGAAGCTGTGGGATCCCGTATTCATCGTGGATTACCCGCGCGAGCTGTCACCGCTGGCGAAGCCCAGGCGCGGCAACCCGCAGCTGGTCGAGCGCTTCGAGCTGATGATCGCCGGACGTGAAATCGCGAACGCGTTCAGCGAGATGAACGATCCGCTGGATCAGCGTGATCGCTTCGCCGCGCAGGTCGCGCTGCGCGAAAAGGGCGATGAGGAAGCGCAGACGTACGATGAAGACTACCTGCGCGCGCTCGAGTACGGCATGCCTCCGACCGGCGGCGTGGGCATTGGCATCGATCGGCTGACCATGCTGTTGACAGACTCGTCGTCCATCCGGGACGTGATTCTTTTCCCGACCATGAGGCCGGAAGATGCGTAGGGGGGTAAGCGCCGAGGTGAGGAGAGGTGCCAATTCGTTCGCCCCTGTACCCCTACACCCCTACACCCCTTCGCCCCTTCGGGAGGGGTGGGGATGAAGGGGCCGGAGTGGTTCATCGCGCGGCGCTATCTCGCGTCCAGACGGCGCGGCCGATTGCTCTCGCTGATCACGCTGATCGCGGTCGGCGGCATCTTCGTAGGCGTGATGGCGCTCATTACCGTGATTGCGGTGATGACCGGATTGCAGCGCGATCTTCAATCCAAGATTCTGGGCTCGAGTCCGCACATCTACGTGTTCGAGCAGGGCGGCACCGGCTTCCGCATGTCGAACTGGCGGCCGGTCTACGAGAAGGTGAAAGCCACGCCCGGCGTCGTGAACGCCGAGCCGTTCATCATGACGCAGGTCGCGGTCGCGCGCGGGCAGTACGCGCAGCCGGGACAGCTCTTCGGCATCGATCCCTACATCAGCGAACAGCCGATGACGGACATCGAACGGCAGATTCGCGCCAAGCAGCTCGCATTCGGGCCGACGCGCAGCGGCCACCCCGGCGTCCTGATCGGCCGGCGGCTGGCCGACAAGCTCGGCGTGCTGCCGGGCGACGTCGTCACGCTGATTTCCGGTGAGAACATTCACGAGACGCCGACCGGCATCATGCCCTCGATCCGCCGGTTCGAGATCACCGGCGTCTTCTCGACCGGCATGTACGAGTACGATTCGCAAAACCTGTACGCCGAGATTTCCGCCGCTCAGGACCTGCTCTCGCTGGACAGCACGACCATCGGCGGTATTGCCGCGAATGTCGCCGATCCGTGGGCTGCCGACGTGGTCTCCCAGGCGATCCATCAGCGTCTGTCCTTCCCGTACTGGACGAACGACTGGATGGAGCTGAACGGCGCGCTCTTTTCCGCGCTCAAGCTGGAAAAGCTCGCCATGGCCGTCATTCTGTTCCTGATCGTGCTGGTTGCAGCATTCAATATCATCAGCACGCTCATTATGGTGGTGGCCGACAAGACGCGAGAGATCGGGATTCTGAAGTCGATGGGGCTGACCAGTGCGAGCGTGCTGCGCATCTTCATACTTCAGGGGCTGGCGGTCGGCGTCATCGGCACCGCGCTCGGCACGATCGGCGGCTTGCTGCTGGTCGAGGTGGTCGACCGCTACAAGTTGATTTCTCTACCGGGCGATGTCTACTTCATTGATACGCTGCCGGTAGCGCTGGACCCATTCGACCTGCTGACCATCGTGACCGCGAGCATTGTGATCGCGTTCGTGGCCACCATCTACCCGGCGTGGCAGGCCTCGCGTTTGATGCCGGTCGAGGCGATCCGGCATGAGTGAGCCGATCCTGATCGGGCGCGGCCTCAGAAAAATTTATATCCAGGAGGATGGCAGCGAACTCAGCATTCTCGAAGGGGTAGAGATCCAGGTGGCTGCCGGCGAAGCGCTCGCTGTGGTAGGCGCGAGCGGCGCGGGCAAGTCGACACTCCTTCATTTGCTGGGCGGTCTCGATCGTCCGACGTCCGGCGAGGTCCTGCTCGACGGTCGCAACCTGGCGGCGCTTTCCGAGCGCGAGCTCGCCATCGTCCGCAACGAGCGCATCGGTTTCGTTTTCCAGTTTCATCACTTGCTGCGCGAATTCACCGCGCTGGAGAACGTCATGATGCCTCTGTTGGTAGGCGGCAGGGAGCGCGCGCTGGCCCGGCAGCGGGCAAGCGATCTGCTCGGTGAGGTAGGGCTGAGCGCCCGGCTGACGCACAAGCCGTCGCAGCTGTCCGGCGGCGAGCAGCAGCGGGTCGCGGTCGCGCGCGCGCTGGCGCAGCAGCCGGCGGTGGTGATCGCGGACGAGCCGAGCGGCAACCTGGACACCCATACCGGCGAGCAGCTGCACGAGCTGTTCTTCCGGCTGCAAGCGGAGCACGGCGTGGCGCTTGTCATCGCGACCCACAATCGTGAGCTTGCGGAACGGGCCGACCGGATCCTGCACATGAAGGAAGGGCAGCTGCGAGACGACTTTCGCGGAACAGGCAACGATGCTGTGTGATCAGTGCGGCGAAAACGAAGCCATCATCCACCTGACCAACATCCAGAACAACCAGATCACGACCGCGCACCTGTGCGAGTCGTGCGCTGCGCAAAATGGTGTGGATCCGGGTCTCACGATGGCGAACCAGCCACTCACGGATTTTCTCGCTCAGACCGGCAAGGCCATTGCCGAATCGAGCGCGACGGTGGCGCCGTGCGCATATTGCGGCATGAAGCTGGAGGATTTCAAGAAAAAGGGACGACTCGGCTGCCCGCACTGCTACGTCAC
>JBQTJO010000391.1:0-2495 GCA_052387015.1 Gemmatimonadota bacterium | reverse complement strand
CCGCTGCCGTCGCGCGACTATCTGCAATGGCGGCTGCACACCGCGTTCGGCGACTCGCCCGCGGGGCCCGGCGCGAATGATGTGGAAAAGTATCTCGAGTGGACTCTTAGGATGCGGAAGTAGCCATGCTGAAGTTCATTGTCGGGTTCATCCTGCTGCTCGGCGCTGCTTTCGGCGTGCCGTCCGTACGTGCCAGGATCACGCCGCCCTTGATGCCGGTGCTCGAGAAGCTCGGTCCCGTCGGCGCGAAGCTGTCGGACCCCGCGAAGAAGTGGTCCGCCCGTAACGAAGCCAACATGCTGATTCGCAAGCTGGCCGAAGATTATGCAGAGAAGAAGGAGCTGCCGTCCGCGCTTCGCTTTCAGGTCTGGATCAAAATGAACACGAAACTCGGCAACCAGGGTCTCGACCCCTGGGGCCGCGCCTACTGGATGGTGCATACGAACCATCAGCTCACCGTGGGCTCCAATGGCCCGGACCGCGAGCGCAACACGTCTGATGACGTGCGGGTCACGGTGCCGTTCCACTGATCGCCATTGGAAGCATTCCTCGAACAACTGATAGGTCTTCTCATCGCGCTCGGTCCGTGGATTGTTTTTGCGACGACGTTCACGGAGACCGCGGTCTTCATTGGCCTTCTCATCCCGGCTGAAGCCACGGTCATTGCGGCCGCGGTCCTGGCGGTGGCGGGCGAGTTCTCGCTGCGCTCGGTGTTCGCGGCTACGTTTTTCGGTGCGCTGCTCGGGGATCAGACCGGCTATCTGCTGGGGCGCTTCGGCGGCAATCGGGTGGTCGCGCGCGGCGGCATCATCGCCAGGCTGTGGCACCGCTACGAGCCGGTCGCGGCCCGTCTCTTCCGGCGCCATGCCGCCCTGTCGGTCAGCATGGCGCGTTTCATTTCCTTCGTGCGCACACTCATGCCCTGGTTTGCCGGCATGAGCGCGATGCGCTACCCGCGCTTCTTCATCTATGACTTCATCGGCGTGCTCGGCTGGGCGATTGCCTCCCTCGCGATCGGCTACCTGGCCGGCGAGAGCTGGCGCGTGGTGGCCGGTATGCTGGGCAGGGTGACCGCTTACATTCTCATTGGTCTGCTGCTCCTGGCCGGCATCATCGCGCTGCACAGGAAGCGGCAACTGGGAGCGAACCAACGGAACGGCATGCTGCGCATCGGCCTGACCGGCAACATCGCGAGCGGCAAATCGAGCGTCGCGGACGTCTGGCGCTCGCTCGGTGCGGCGGTCATCGACGCCGACGTCCTGGCCCGCCGCGCGGTCGAGCCGGGCACACCGGGCTTTCGCGATGTGGTGCGTGAGTTCGGGCCCGCCATTCTCAGCAACGGCGAGATCGATCGCGCCCGCCTGCGCGATCTCGTGTTCGCCGACGCGCACAAGCGCAAGCGGCTGGAGCAGATCGTGCATCCCGAAGTCGCGCGGCTGCGCGCCGCGGAGGAGCGGAAGCTCGCCGCGCAGGGCGCGCGCGTCGTCGTCAACGACATCCCGCTGCTGTTCGAGGCGGGACTGGCGCACGATTTCGATGTGATCGTGCTGATCGATGCGCCGGAGCCGCTTCGCAGCGCGCGCATCGTCGAGAAGCGCGGCCTGAGCGAGGCGGAGGCGCGCAGGATGGTGGCAGCGCAGATGCCGGCGCACGAGAAGCGCGCGACTTACGTGATCGACAACGACGGCACGCTGGAGGAGCTGCGTGCGAAGGCGGCGCAGGTCTGGCACGAGATTACGGAGCAGAGCCAATGATGCGCGTCGACATGCACATGCACACGCGCCGCTCGGTGGACTCGCTGAACGACCCGGACGCGCTGCTGGACGCCGCGAGCGCGCGCGGCATCGATGTGATCTGCGTCACCGACCACAATCAGATCGCCGCCGCGCTCGAGCTGGCGCGGCGCTTTCCGGAGCGCGTCATCGCCGGCGAGGAAGTGAAGACCGCGGAGGGCGTGGACATCATCGGCCTGTTCATGCGCGAGCTGATCCCGAAGGGAACGCCCGCGCGCCGCACGTGCGAGCTGATTCGAGAGCAGGGTGCTCTGGTCTACGTGCCGCACCCCTTCGCGCGCGGCAAGGGCGGTGGTGGCCGCATCCTCGACCTGATCGTCGACCTGATCGACATCGTGGAAGGCTTCAATGCCCGGCTGCACGACCCTGCGCTGAACGAGCGCGCGACCGCGTGGGCGCAGGAGCGTGGTCTGCCCATCGGCGCGGGCTCGGATGCGCATACGCTGGCGGAGGTCGGTCGCGCGTATGCCGAGCTGCCGCCCTTCGGGCTCGACGCCGCCGCGTTTCGCGCTGCGATCCCGCACGCTACAATACACGGCCGTGAATCGTCGCGGCTCGTGCACGTCGGATCGCTGTACGCCAGGCTGCGCAAAAAAATCGTGAACGAGCCCGAATGGACCTGACTCGCGTACCGGAGCACCGCGTCGAGCCGCTGCGCAAGCTCAACGACATGCTGCAAGCGGCCGGACGCATCGCTCTGAT
>JBQTJO010000390.1:0-14608 GCA_052387015.1 Gemmatimonadota bacterium | reverse complement strand
TGTCAGCCAGCCGGCCTGGTCTGGTGTGAGGCTCCAACTCTGCTGCAGCTGCGGCGTTACGGCGCTGGCGGTAAACCAGAGCGACATCCCGAGCAGCTCGACGAAGCAAAGCACTGTGCCGGCGGCGATTGGGCGCAGGGAATGGTCCTTGCTCTTAGGCAGGGTGACCTCTATCGGGAGGGCAAATGTCTGAATTCAAAACTCCGGGCAGTGCCGCGGAGTTCGACATGGAGGAAGGCCTTGCGTTGGCCCTCTCCTATCTGGAAGATCCGTCGGACGTGCCCTGTCCTCGGTGCGGGCCGGACAAGGTGGAAGTAGTCTGCTACCTCGACGCCCGGAGCATTGAAAAGGGTGTCGTAGTCCCGATCCCGCCCGAGCACGACTACACGGTCGTTCTCTATTGCCATGCGTGCGGCCGGGCTGCAGCCCTGGATCTCAGCCGCGACGAAGGGCAGCGCGACCGGGAGGCGGCGTAGCGGATCAGAATTCGAATGCGCGTGCCGGCACGGCGGTCAGGACGCGCACGTTGTCGAAGCGGATCATGGAGTTCCCATCCAGCGCCGGCTTTTCCGTAGCGAGCATGATCGGTCCGAAGCGCTGCCATTTATTCCAATCGAACATCGCCGCTTGCGCCCCCTCCCTCGGAAAATGATACCATCTCTCCATCAGACCGGTCTGCGGATTCACGAAAGCGAGGTACTGGTTCTGAGGCGTGAGGCCGACATCCGCAAAGGTCAGCTTTACGACGTCCCACGTCCGCCCCCGGTCATCCGTCTGCCTGCCCTGGCTGGTCAGGTTCACACCCGGATCACGCCACTTGTACGGCATGATCAGCCAGTACGAGTCGTTGATAAAACGGGCATAGGCGTAGGTCAGCAGCGAATCGCGTCTCGACCCCTCGGCGGGGGAGCCGGTGACGCGCACCGCGCCGGCCTTCGGATCGTTGACATTGAAGACGGCGACGATGGTGTCGCCGCCGCGTACGCCGTTCAGGCGGTAGTCGCCGCGCCAACGATCCCAGCGGTGGCTCCAGCGCGAGACCTCGCGCCCCTGCCGGACCGGCACGAAGTCGAACTCGAAATAGCGGGCCCGCTGCCACGCGGCCGCGCCGCCCATGGCCCGCAGCATCGTGCTATGGATGCGCGCAACGGCCGTATCCATATGACTTTCCGCGGCCGGGGCGGCTGGATTAACTTGGCCGGGTGAGCTCGCCTGCGAGCAGGCGGCCAGAATCAGGACAATCGAGGGAAGTGCGCGCATGGATCCTCGCTGGGTTGGCCGCCGGCCAATATCAGCGGGGCGCCCCATGGATGCAAACCGAACATGAGCAAATTTTCACGAGGCACCTCCGCCTGGAAGGAACACCGGATCACGGACTCACTGTCGCTGAACGGCAGGGATTACACGGTCCAGCTGGTCGCCCGCCGGGGTACCGGATTCCAGGGCTATCGCGTCACACTTCATTTCATTCCGCACGGCGCGGCAGACGAAGTGCAGGCCGAGCTCGAGAACGCAGCGAGCACGGCCGATGTTCATCGCATCGCGCGCGAGCTCGCAGAGGATCTCGCGCGGGTGGAGCGCCTGTTCTTCGACGCGATGCAGCGATGAGAGACGTACGCGCGCGCCTGCAGGACGTGCTCGCGGAAAAAGACATCGATCTGGCGCACGCGGCGCTGCTGATCGCCCAGGAGGCATACCCTCAGCTCAAACCGGAGCCGTATCTGCAGCGGCTGGATCTCTATGCCGAAATGGTAAAGGACCGGCTCGCCAACGAAACGGCCGCTCCCGTGCTGCTCGGCGAGCTCTCGAAGCTGCTGTTCGAAGAAGAGGGTTTTCGCGGCAATGCCGAAGCGTATTACGATCCGCGCAATTCCTTTCTCAACGATGTTCTCGACCGCAAGCTCGGGATTCCGCTCACACTGAGCATGATCTATCTCGAGATCGGCTGGCGTCTCGGTCTGCTGCTCGAGGGCGTGAACTTTCCGGGTCATTTCCTGGTTCGCTACGAGGGTGAGGCGGTCAAGCTGCTGGTCGACCCATTTCAGGGGGGACAGATGCGCTTCGAGGATGAAGCGCAGGAGCTGCTCGATCGCGTTTACGGCGGGACGGTAAAGCTGCAGGAAACGTATTTGCGCGCGGCGGACAAGCGCGACATCCTGGTGCGCCTGCTGTCGAATCTGAAGACGATCTACTTGAATGCGCGCGACGACGAGCGCGCGCTCTCCGCGGTGGAACGCATCCTGTTGATCCGGCCGGATTCATCCGATGAGGTGCGAGACTACGGCATGGTGCTGGCGCGGCGGGGGCTGGCGGATGAAGCCATCGTACAGCTCGAGCGCTACCTCGATCTCACGCCCGCGGCGCCCGATGCGGAACGTATTCGCCTGCTGATCGCGGAGCTGACCAAGGAAAGCTCGCACTGATGCTCAGGAAGGATCGCACGGTCATTCGCATGTTCGGCCGTGAGCCACTGAAGATGATACAGGGGCTGGCGACCAACGACATCGCGGGCGCGCCGGAGAACACGTCGGTTTACACGACGTTTCTCACGCCGAAAGGCAAAATGATCGGCGATGCACGCGTGCTGCGCAGACCGGACGGCGAGATCTGGATCGAAGCGGCGGTCGCCGCGGCGGACAACATAGCCACGCTGCTGAAGAAGTTCGTGCCGCCCCTCTTCGGAAAATTCCAGTTCACGGATCTGAAGGTGGTGCGCGGCGATCCGCAGCGGATTGCGCATCTGGCGGTTCTGACGAATCCGTTCCGGCCGGAGATCACGGAAGTGATTGCGGAGGCGGAGGCGGAGGCGGAGGCGGAGGCGGAGGCGGAGGCGGAGGCGGATGAGGTCGGCCGCATCGAAGCGGGTGAACCGAAATGGGGTGCGGAGCTCACGGAGGAGGTGATTCCGCTGGAGGCCGGCTTGCGCGACGTGGCCATCAGTGAAACCAAAGGCTGCTACACGGGGCAGGAAGTGATCATCCGGATCCTGCACCGCGGGCACGTGAACCGCCATTTGCGAGGTGTTCTGGTTGGTTCCGCTGCAGTGCCGCAGACGGGCGCCGAGTTGACGAGCGCGGGCAAAGTGGTCGGCAGGATCACGAGCGCGGTGTATTCGCCGCACTTCAATCAGGCGTTTGCGCTGGCGTACGTGCGGCGGGAAGTCGAGCCGCCGGCGACGGTTCAGCTGGATGGCCGTGACGTTCAGGTCGTGGAGGTGCCGTTCAAATGAGATCGGTGGAATCGGAAGCGCGTCGCGCGCTGATGCGGCTGCGGCGCGCGCTGGAAAAGACGCGACACGAGCTGGAGGCCGTAGCGGGTGCGTTGCGCAGCGCCGAAGGCGAAGACTTTCCGCGCAGTGAATTCGATGGCGCGGTGCGCAGCATTGCGGCGGTCGAGTCGTTCGTCGACGAACAGGCAGAACGTATCGAGGAGAAGATCCTGAGCAGCGGCGGACTCGAGGCCGGCAGAATCCGTCGCGCAGCGGAATGATGGCATTGCGGACGCACTTCCATCTGTTCGCATACGGCACGCTGCGCGCGAACGGCGGCGCCGATTCACTGCTGCGCGACTGTGAGCGGATCGGGCGCGGCACGGTGGGCGGCGTCCTGTACGACATTGACGGCGAATATCCGGCGCTCGTGCTGTACGGCTCGCGCCCAGTGGCCGGCGACATCTGGCGGTGTCCGAACGAGCTGCTCGGCTCGCTCGACGCGTACGAAGGTGTGAACGATGGCCTGTTCCGGCGGGTCGGGGTGGCGGTGGATGGAATCGCCTGCTGGACTTATGTTGCAGGTCCCGCCCTGGCACATCAGCTGACGCCCCTCAACCGAAAGCACGTATGACAGAGCTGAATCTGCAGACGGTTGACGCTCCGGTCGTCGAGCTCGCCGGAGTCATCAAGACATTCGACAACGTGCGGGCGCTGGAGGCGCTCGATCTCGCCATTCCAATGGGTTCGACGTACGGCGTGCTCGGTCCCAACGGCGCGGGCAAGACGACGACCATTCGGATGATTCTGCGAATCATCGACCCGGACAGCGGAGCGATCCGGCTGTTCGGCGAGCCGCTCGGTGCGAAAGCGCTGGACCGCATCGGCTACCTGCCCGAGGAGCGCGGCATCTACAAGAACATGAAGGTAAAGCGCCTGCTCGGCTTTTTCGCGGAGCTGAAAGGCATGCCGTCGCGCGTCTCGAAGCCGAAGATCAAGAGCTGGCTGGAGCGATTCGAGCTGGCCGATCGCGCCGATTCCAGGATCAAGGAGCTGTCGAAAGGCAATCAGCAGAAGGTGCAGTTCATCAGCGCGATTCTGCACGAGCCGGAGATCATGATTCTGGACGAGCCGTTCAGCGGACTGGACGCGATCAACCAGCAGCTGTTGAAAGACATCATCGTCGATCTGAAGCGCGCCGGCAAAACCATCATTTTCAGCACGCACATCCTCGAGCACGCGGAGCGCATCTGCGACCACGTGTGCATTCTGGCCAAAGGCCGGAAGGTAGCGGACGGCTCGATCGCGCAGGTGAAAAGCGAACATGGCGGTGAGTACGTGGCGATCGCGTTCGAGCGCTGGTCGGCGCAGGCGGTGGCGGCGGTGCAGCGTTCACCGGTGGTGATCCGCGTGCGCGAGAACGGCACGACGCTCGAAGTCGGCGTGAAACCGGATGGAGACCCACAGCAGCTGCTGCACGAACTGATCGGCGCGGGCGTGAGGCTGAAGCGCTTCGAATGCACGGAACCTTCACTCGAGCAGATTTTCCTCGAACGGGTCGGTGCCAGCGAGGAAGTCGTGAGCGAAATGAAGGCGGTGCAGCATGTCTAGGATCGCGGTCATCATGAAGCGCGAATTCCTGGAGTTCGTGCAGACGAAGACGTTCATCATCATGACGCTGATCGGACCGCTGCTGATCGCGGGCTTCATCGCGCTCGAGGTTTTCATTCTCACGCGCGGCGGCGGCGGCGAGTACACGATGGCGATCGTGGACCAGAGCAGTGACGGCATCGGCGCTGCGTTCGAACAAGACCTGAAGCACGCGCGCGGCTTCATGGGCAAGCCGGTGACCTTCACGACCTCGCGCATCGAACGGCCTGCGAATCTGGCAGCGGTGCGCGACTCGCTGGACGGCCGCGTGAGCGCCGACTCGCTGGGCGGGTATCTGGTGATTCCCGCCGGCGTGCTGACCGGCGAGACCGTGACCTACTACGGGAAGAACGCGACCAACGAGGACCTGACCGAGCTGATCGAAAAGTCGCTGCAGAACGTGGTGCAAACCACTCGGCTGAGCCAGGAGGGAATCGATCCGGCGAAAGTCGCGGGTGCGCTGAAGGAAGTCCCGTTCAAGGCGGAGAAGACGACCGGCCGCGGTATGCGCGGCAACGCGGCGGCGGCGCAGATCATGGCCATGCTGATGGGATTTGCGATCTATCTCGTGATTGCATTGTACGGCGCCGCCATCATGAACGGTGTTCTCGAGGAAAAGCGTGACAAGATCGTCGAGGTGATCGTCAGCGCGGTGCGCGCCCCGCAGCTGTTGGTCGGAAAAGTACTGGGCATTGGCGCTGCCGGCTTCCTGCAGATGCTGGTCTGGGCGGCGTCGGTGGGACTGGTGATCGCATATGCCGGCTCGATTGCGGCGATTCTCGATCTCGGGCCCGAGAAGGCCGCAATGGTGAACGCACTGACCGGCGCGATTCCACAGGTACCGCTCTCGGTCGGCGCCGTCTTTCTGTTTTTCTTCCTCGGCGGCTTCCTGATCTACTCCACCGTGTACGCGACCATCGGCTCGATCGCGACCACCAACCAGGAAGCGCAGCAGCTCGTCTTTCCGGCGGTCCTGCCACTCATTATCGGCTTCCTGATGGCGAATGCAGCGTTGCGCAACGCGGACGCCCAGATGGCGAAGATCGGATCCTTGCTTCCATTCACGTCGCCTCTGGTGATGCCGGTGCGTGCGGTGCTCGGCTCGGCGAGCGCTTTCGAGATCGTGCTCTCGTTCGTGCTGCTGGTGGCGACCGCCTTCGTCATGCTCTGGCTCGCGGGCAAGGTCTACCGCGTCGGCATCTTTGCGACCGGTAAGCGCCCGACCATGAAGGAAGTCGCACGCTGGATCCGGGCTGCCTGAACTGACGCGCGTGTCTAATCGGCGGCAGCAGCTTCGCGCCGCGGCCGCTCGATGGCGAAGCCGATTTGCTTGCGGCCGCGTGGGCTTTCGCTCTTCAGCGTCTCGGCCAGCTCGCGGTACTCGTGTTCCATTTCCTCCGTCACGGATGCACGCGTCTCCTTGAGCGCCGCCTCGAACAGGCGCATCGGGATGGCCGACGTGTCGATATTCTCGCGCAGCGCCTGCAGGCCGGCGCGCCGTGTGAGGTCCTCGAGGTCCGCGCCCGTATAGCCGCCGGTCCGGTCCGCGAGCGTCTCGAGATTCACGTCCGGCGCGAGTGGCATCTTCTCAGTATGAATCTTCAGGATGTGCAGCCGCCCCTCACGATTCGGCACCGGAACGTAGACCAGGTCATCGAATCGCCCGGGGCGGAGCAGCGCGGGGTCGAGCAGGGCCGGACGATTGCTGGCCGCAATCACGACCACGCCTTGCAGCTCCTCGAGTCCGTCCATTTCGGCGAGCAGCGTGTTGACGACGCGCTCGGTCACGGCCGGCTCGCCAATGCCGCCGCCGCGCTCGGGCGCAAGTGAGTCGATCTCATCGATGAAGATGATCGTCGGCGCGACCTGCCGCGCGCGCTGGAAAAGGCGCGAGACCTGCCGCTCCGACTCGCCGTACCACTTCGACAACAGGTCGGATGACTTCGCGGCGATGAAGTTCGCCTCGGCCTGACGCGCGACCGCCTTCGCGAGCAGCGTCTTGCCGGTGCCGGGCGGGCCGAACAACAGGAACCCCTTGGCCGGGCGAATGCCGATGCGGCGGAATGCATCCGGATGCCTGAGCGGCAGCTCGATGCCTTCGCGCAGCTCACGCTTGGGCTCCTCCAGGCCGCCAATGTCGTCCCAGGTCACGTTCGGCGCCTCGATCATGATCTCGCGCAGCGCGGACGGCTGCACGCGCTTCAGCGCCGTAAAGAAGTCCTCGCGCGTGACCCGAATGTTATTGAGAATCTCCTCGGGAATTTCTTCGCGGCTGTCGAAATTGATCTGCGGCAGGAGTCTGCGCAGCGTCTCCATGGCGGCTTCACGGCCCAGTGCGGAGAGGTCGGCACCGACGAAGCCGTAAGTGACGCGCGCGATCTCATCGAGATGGACGTCATCGGCGAGAGGCATCCCGCGCGTGTGAATGCCGAGCACCTCGCGTCGCCCTTTGACATCCGGCACGCCCAACACGATCTCGCGATCGAAACGACCCGGTCTGCGCAGCGCCTCGTCGAGCGCATCGACGCGGTTGGTCGCGCCGATCACGACCACGTTCTGGCGCGGCTCGAGACCGTCCATCAGTGTGAGCAGCTGTGCGACTACCCGCCTCTCCACCTCGCCATTCACATCTTCGCGCTTGGGCGCAATCGAATCGATTTCGTCGATAAAAATGATCGAAGGCGCCTGCTGCGAAGCCTGCTGGAAGATCTCACGAAGACGCTGCTCCGATTCGCCATAGAAGCGCCCCATGATCTCCGGACCGGCAATGTGGAAGAATCGGGTGTCCGCTTCATTGGCGACCGCGCGCGCCAGCAGCGTCTTACCGGTCCCCGGCGGACCGTGCAGGAGAATGCCCTTGGGCGGATCGATGCCGAGCCGCTGAAACAATTCCGGATGCTTGAGCGGCAGCTCGATCATCTCGCGGACCTGATTGATCGTGTCGCCGAGCCCGCCGATGTCATCGTATGTGATGTCGGAGCGCCGGGGCTCCTCCGAGTCTACGAACTCGGGCAGCAGCTCGATCTCGGTGTCCTGCGCCACTTGCACGACGCCGCGCGGCACCGTCGAAATGACGCGCAGCCGAATCTCCTGCAGACCGAACGCGGGCTGCTCGAAGAACATGCGGAAGAGGTCTTCCGGGATATTGTCGCGCGGCCCGCCCTGCTGCGCCGCACGCTGGTAGATCGACGTCGAAATGACATCACCGGCGGCCAACGGCCGCTGGAACAGCGTGCGCCGCAGCATCTCGCCCGAGCCGACCAGCCGCAGGTTCTTCTGCGCGGGGGCCAGCTGGACGCGCTTGGCCGGCCGGACGTCTGCCCGGCGGGCGTCGACGTAGTCGCCGATGCTGACACCG
The DNA here is from genome assembly GCA_052387015.1 of Gemmatimonadota bacterium. GTDB lineage: Bacteria > Gemmatimonadota > Gemmatimonadetes > Longimicrobiales > RSA9 > CBJLQC01. The sequence continues at coordinate 6,392 of JBQTJO010000390.1, read as the reverse complement.
GCATTGCCGCGCTGGAGCCCGTCGAGGCGCACGACATCCAGCCCCTCGTCTTCGGGATACGGAGGCAGGACGATCGCAGCCGTCGTGCGCTTGCCGACGATCTCGATCACCTGCCCATCGCGTAAGTTCAAATACTGAAATGTCTTACGACTAATACGCGCGGTGCCGGTCCCGACATCCTGCGGTTTTGCCCCCGCGACCTGCAGTCGGGCCGATTCGCTCTGCGCTTGCTCCGGCATGGCCTCTCCACGAAACAATCAGGAGGTGGCTGGGGCGCAAATATCGTGCAGGCGCGGGATTAGCCGGGTGTCCTCAGAATGGCACGCGTTCTGCCCGAAAGAGCCCCCAGTTTTCACCCGCAATCACGATCTGGGGGGCTTTCGCTTTGGACGCAGCGTCCGCAGCCGCTTCGATAAGCACCGTTCACTCCAACGATGCCGAGCGCGTGCTCACTCCAGCCGCGTTGGATTTTCTCACGCAGCTGCACGCGCGCTTCGAGCCGCGCAGGCGGGAGCTGCTGCAGCTGCGCGAAGTGCGGCAACGGGACATCCGGGCCGGCCGCTTTCCGACCTTCCTGCACGAGACGGCGGCGGTGCGCTCTGCGGACTGGCAGGTCGCGCCGGCAGCGCCGGATCTGAACGACCGGCGAGTCGAGATCACGGGACCGACGGAGCGCAAGATGGTGATCAATGCGCTGAACTCCGGCGCAAAGGTCTTCATGGCGGATTTCGAGGACTCGCTGTCGCCGACCTGGCAGAACGTCGTCGAAGGCCAGATCAATCTGCAGGATGCGGTACGGCGGCAGATTGATTTCATCTCACCGGAAGGCAAGTCGTACCGACTGAACGCGCGACCCGCGACGCTGGTCGTGCGGCCGCGCGGCTGGCATCTGGTGGAAAAGCACGTGGAGATCGGCGGCGGGCCGATCTCCGCCAGCCTCGTCGAGTTTGGTCTGGCGTTCGGTCACATCGCGCGTGAGCTGCTCGAGCGCGGCAGCGGTCCCTACTTCTATCTGCCGAAGCTGGAAAGCCATCTCGAAGCGCGGCTCTGGAACGACGTGTTCAAGGTCGCACAGGATGCGCTGGACATTCCGCGCGGCACGGTCCGAGCAACCGTGCTGATCGAGACGATTCTCGCGGCTTTCGAGATGGAGGAAATGCTGCACGAGCTGCGCGCTCATGCTGCCGGACTGAACGCCGGCCGGTGGGATTACATCTTCAGCATCATAAAGAAGTTCGCGCACGACAGCGAATTCCTGCTGCCGGATCGCGCGCAGGTCACGATGGCCGTGCCGTTCATGCGCGCCTACGCGGAGCTGCTCGTGCGGGTATGTCACAAGCGTGGCGCGCATGCGATAGGCGGCATGGCGGCATTCATTCCGAACCGACGCGATGCGGTGGTCACCGAACGCGCGCTCGCCAAAGTCCGCGAAGACAAGAATCGAGAGAGCTCACAGGGATTCGACGGAACGTGGATCGCACATCCCGATCTGGTACCGGTCGCACAGGAGATCTTCGATCGCGTGCTCGGCGCTGCGCCACACCAGAAGCACATCGCACGGGATGATGTGACGGCTTCGGGAAGCGCGCTCCTCGACACGCGCATCGACGGCGCGTGCATCACGAGTGAGGGTGTAACGAACAACATTTCGGTCGCGTTGCGCTACATCGATGCATGGCTGCGGGGTACCGGCGCGGTCGCCATCAACAATCTGATGGAGGACGCCGCGACCGCGGAGATCGCGCGGGCGCAGTTGTGGCAGTGGCGCATGAATCATGCGTGTCTGAACGATGGTACGCTGGTGGATGCCGGGCTCTACAGGCAGATACGCGACCAACAAATCCGTGACATCGAGCAGGAAGGCGACGGCGCGACGCGCGTTCGTGAGGCTGCAGAGCTGCTCGATTCCCTGGTACTGTCGAACGAATTCACAGCGTTCCTGACGATCCCGGGATACGCGAAGCTCGAATAGGAGAACACTATGCCAGCCTCGAGGAAACAGAGCGCGGCGCGCCAGCTGGAAGTCAATTGGAACACCGACCGGCGCTGGAGCGGGATCGAGCGGCCGTATCGGGCGGAGGATGTCGTGAGGCTGCAAGGCTCATTGCGCGTGGAGCACACGCTCGCCCGGCGCGGCGCGGAACGCCTGTGGTCCGAGCTGCATGGCCAAGGCTACATCCGGACGTTCGGCGCACTGACCGGCGCGCAGGCGGTCCAGATGGCGAACGCCGGCCTGAACGCGATCTATCTCTCGGGCTGGCAGGTAGCGGCGGACGCGAACCTGGCCGCGCATACCTACCCGGACCAGAGTCTTTACCCCAGCAACAGCGTGCCCGCGCTCGTGCAGCGGCTGAACCATGCGCTGCTACGCGCCGATCAGATTCACTGGGGCGAGGGCAAGCACGATCGTGATTGGCTGATTCCGATCGTCGCGGACGCGGAAGCAGGATTCGGTGGGCCGTTGCATGCGTTCGAGCTGATGAAAGCAATGATTGTAGCGGGAGCTGCCGGCGTTCATTTCGAGGACCAGCTCGCGGCGGAGAAGAAGTGTGGTCATCTCGGCGGGAAGGTGCTGGTGCCGACGTCGCAATTCATCCGCACGCTGGTCGCGGCGCGGCTTGCCGCAGATGTGGCCGGCGTGCCCACCGTGCTGGTCGCGCGCACGGATGCCCATTCCGCAACCCTGTTGACCAGCGACATCGACGAGCGGGACCGGGCCTACGTCACGGGTGAACGGACCGGCGAAGGTTATTTCCGCGTCCGGCCGGGCATCGAGCCCGCCTGCGCGCGCGCCCTCAGTTATGCTCCCTACGCCGACGTCCTCTGGTGCGAGACCAGCACGCCCGACATGCAGGAGGCAAGAGAGTTCGCGACTGCCATTCACGCGCAGTTCCCCGGCAAGCTGCTCGCCTACAACTGCTCGCCCTCGTTCAACTGGTCCAAGCACCTGGACGCGGGCAGTATCCGCAGATTCCAGGACGAGCTGGCGGCGCTGGGCTACACGTTCCAGTTCATCACGCTGGCCGGCTGGCACCTCAACAACCTTGCGACCTTCGAGCTGGCGACCGAGTATGCCGAGCATGGGATGCCGGCGTATGTGGAATTGCAGGAGCGCGAGTTCGCGCTCGAGTCGCGCGGTTACGGCGCAGTGAAGCATCAGCGTGAAGTGGGCGTCGGCTACTTCGACCGGGTCCTGGCCGCCATCACGGGCGGCGAAGGATCCACGGCCGCACTGGCCGAATCGACCGAAGCGGCGCAGTTCGCGCAACCGACCCTCACGATCCAGTCGGAAGTTGCGGCGGATTGATCTCGCAGTTCTGATTCTCGCGCTGGGGTGCGGTGCGCAGACCGCACGCCAGCACGCGCCCGAGCCGGCGACCGCCTCCCCTGCTCAAACCAGTTTTCGCATCACTTCGGTTCGCCCGTGCGCCTCCGCCACCACAGATACACGGGCGCGCCGGCCGCCACGATCGCCAGGCCGACCAGGGCACGCCCCGGCTGGCTGAAGACCGTGTTGCCTACGATCAACGCGGCGGCCGCCACGAACAGGAAAGGCGTTATCGGATAACCGGGCGTGCGGAACGGCCGGACCGCGTCAGGCCGCTTCCGGCGATAGACGAAAATGCTGGCCGCACCGAGCGCGTAAAAGATCCAGCCGGCAAAAACGACATACGTCAGCAGCTGCTCGAAGGAGCCGGTCACCGCGAACAGAACGGCGACGGAATTCATTGCAATGATGGATATGGCGGGCGTGCCGAAGCGTGGGTGCACGTTGCCCAGGCGGGCGAAGAACACCCGGTCGCGTGCCATCGCATAGAACACGCGTGGTGATGTCAGCGTGATGGCGTTTGCTGCGCTGAACATTGCGACCAGGATCGGGATGATGATCAGCCTGGCCGCGCCCGGACCGAGCGTCGCGGCCACCGCCTCGGCGGCGATCCGCTCGCTGTTCATGGCGCGCTCGGCGCCGAGCGCGGCAATGTATCCGGCATTCGCGAGACCGTAGAGCAGGACCAGCACACCGGTCCCAATGACAATGCCGCGCGGGAAGTTCTTCTGTGGATTCAGCGTCTCACCCGCGGAAAACGTCGTATACTGCCAGCCTTCGTAGGCCCACAGCACGCCGATCATGGCGGTCAGCAGGCCGGACATCAGCGCTGCGGACATGGCGGTGGATGTCGCAGCCATACTCTCGCCGAGCCGTCCGCCGGCCGACAGCAAATAGAGGCTCAGCAGAAACAGCGCGCCGGCTTTGAAAGCGGTCGTGAGGTTCTGCACGTTCGCGCTGGCGCGCGTGCCTTTCACGTTGATGGTCGTGATCGCTACGATCATTGCGACCGAGACGAGCCGGCCCGCGGCCGGACCGACCGGAACGAGCTGCCGAAGATAAGCGGTGAAGGCGACGGACAGCGTCGCGACCGCGCCGCTGCTGATCACGAAGAAGAGCGTCCAGCCATAGAGGAACGCGACCAGCCGGCCGAAGCCGTCGCGGATGTAGACGTAGAGTCCGCCGGCTTCGGGCTGCATGGCGCTGAGTTCGGCGTACGTCAAAGCTCCCAGCAGCGAGAGCGCGCCCGCCAGCAGCCAGACCAGCATCGAGAGCACGACGTCGCCGCCGCTCGCGCGCAGAACGACCGCGGGAATGATGAAGATGCCGGAGCCGATGACCGCGCCGATCGTGAGCAGCGTGAGATCGCGCAGTCCCAGGACTCGCTTCAGCTCGCGCGTCACAGTGTCAGTATGCGCGTGGTGAGATCGTCTATCCGGTCGCGGTCGACTACCACGCCTATGCCCGGCTGATCGAACGGTACGTCGACCAGTCCGTCGCGCGACATGCGCCATTCCGGTGTGACGATGTCACGCTCCCAGTAGCGTGAGCTCGGCGAGAGATCGCCCGGCAGCGTGAAATTCGGCAGCGCTGCGAGCGCGACGTTGTACGCCCGGCCAATGCCGCTCTCGAGCATGCCGCCGCACCAGACCGGAATGTCATAGCGCTGCGCGACGTCGTGAATCGCCAGCGCCGCGCTGAAGCCGCCCACGCGCCCGGGTTTGATGTTGATGATGCGGCCACTCCCGAGCGTGATCATGTCCTCCGCGCGCTCGACCGATGTGATCGACTCGTCCAGGCAGATGGGCGTGCGCAGCCTCCGCTGTAAAGCAGCGTGACGGACGAGGTCATCACGCTCGAGCGGCTGCTCGATCATGAGCAGATCGAACTCATCCAGCTGCGCCAACCGATCGGCATCCGCCAAAGCGTAAGCGTTGTTGGCGTCCACCATCAGGTGCGCGTCCGGCAGTGCGGCCCGCACGGCGGCCACGTAGTCGCAGTCCGCGCCGGGCATGATCTTCAATTTGATCTTGCGATAGCCCTCATGCTGCGCGGCGGTTGCACGCGCCACCAGTGCCTCCGGACTCGATTGGATACCGAGCGAGATTCCCACCGGTACCTGCCGCTGGACGCCGCCAAGCCGGCGCGCGAGCGAGCTGCCGGTCAGCTCGGCATACAGCCCCCAAAAGCCCATCTCGATCGCGGCCTTGGCCATTTCGTGGCCGCGCACGTCCTGCCGCAGCACCGGATCGACCGAGCGGGGATGCTCGAACGACCGGTCCAGAACCCTGGGCGCAAGCCACTGCTCGATCGCGAGCCAGGCAGTCTCGATGGTCTCCGGACTGTAGTTCGGCTGCTCCCCCGCCACACACTCCGCCCAGGCCCGCACGCCGTCCGGATGGCGAAGCTCGAGCAGTGCAATGCGGCGCTCGGCCACAACCCCGGATGAAATGCGAAACGGCTCCTTCAACGGGAGCCGAATTTCACGCAGAATGATTTGGTCGACGACGAGATCCGGGTGCTCGCGCTTCACGAAGGGACCTGTCCGGGTCGGGGAATCGAAGTTGCAAGCGCGGAAAGTACCCCCGGCCCACCTCAATTCCTAGGACCTATGAAACGCATTTGCTACGCACGCCGGCTCACTGCACTCACGGTGCTGGGCATCGGCCTGAGTGCGTCCGCTTCGATGGCGCAGGCTGTCGAATCCGGCGTCGAACGCGAGGCCCGCCTGGCGCGGCGCGGCGCAGGGCTGCGTGCCGGCGTCTGGAACGTGCGCGAGCCGGCCGGCGGACCGGTTTCTTCGATGCCGCACATCGAGGGCTACTTCCAGCGCGGCCTCGACAGATATCTCGCCCTGGAGAGCTCGGTCGGCGTGTCGTGGCGCAAGCGAATCGAAACGCAGGCGCTCGGCAACGAGGTGGAGAGCCGCACCTATCTGGTGCCGTTGTTCACCGCTCTGAAGTTCTATCCGTTCACCACCGTCGAAAACGCGCTCGATCCCTTCATAACGGGCGGCGTCGGCTTCGCGCTCGGCATCGATGATGCCGGCGAGAATGCGATCGGT
>JBQTJO010000389.1:0-5558 GCA_052387015.1 Gemmatimonadota bacterium | reverse complement strand
ATTCGACGGTCATGTTCCCGAGGATCGGCTGCGGCACGCTTATGCCTGGGCGGATGTGCTTGTCTGTCCGTCGATCCAGGACGGCTTCGCGGTCGTGCTGGCCCATGCGCAGGCAGCGGCGCTTCCGTTCGTGGCGAGCTCCAACACGGGCGGTCCCGACCTGCTCGCAGCGGGCGGCCGCGGCTGGATCGTGCCGATTCGAGCGCCGGACGAAATCGCGCGCCGACTCGAAAGCTGCGATGCGGACAGGCAGCAGCTCGCCGACGCGGTCCGGCAGCTCTACGAGCGGCCGCTCCACCGCAGCTGGACCGATGTCGGACGCGACTTCATGAGTCACGTGCGCACGTCGAGGAGCGGGTAGATGGCCGACCAGTCGACGCTGCTGATCGAGCTCGTGCTGTGGGTGGTGTTCGCGGTCGTGGTCGCACTGGTGCGGAGCCGCACCCATCAGCTGAGTGTCGGGCTGGTCGTCGCGTACATGGTCAACTTGTGGCTGATCCATTGGCCCGCCGCGCTGACCTACCTGTTGCCCTGGTACCTGCCGGTGGATGCGCCGGCCGTGTTCGCGGGCTTCGAGCAGAGCTTCTACGCGCTCGCCGCATTCGGCTTCGGTGCGCTCACCTTCGGACCGCTGCTGACCAAGACGCTGGCGGCGCCGCGGGCCGAGAGTGACGCCGCGACGCACCGGCTGCCGGACGCGCGCCTGCCGTACGTCTATCTGCTGGTCGGCATTCTCTCCTATCTGGTCGTGAATCCGCTGCTCGGCGATATCCCCACGATTACCGCGATTTCGGCCGGCACCAATCAGCTCATCATCGTCGGATTCTGTCTCTTGCTCTGGCATGGCTGGTACGCGCGCAAACGGCGCCTGTTCGCCAGCGCGCTGGTGGCAGCCTGCATGATTCCGCTCGTCACCATTCTGCGCGACGGGTTTCTCTCCTACGGCGCGATGGCACTGATCGTCATCATGGCATTTCTGACCATTTTCGTGCGGCCGCGCTGGGCGCTGGTGGCCGTGCTCCTGGTGGTCGCCTATACGGGCTTCTCCTTCTATGTCACGTACATGCGCGACCGACGGGAGATCCGCGCCGCGGTATGGGGCGGCCAGGCGGCCGGTGAGCGCATCTCGAGCCTGAGCGGGAGCATCCGGACCATCGAGTGGTTCGACCCGCAGGATCCCGAGCACCTGATGCGCGTCAACGCGCGTCTCAACCAGAACTATCTGGTGGGTGCCGCCGTGCAGAATCTGAGGAGCGGCACGCGCCAGTTCGCGCGCGGTCAAACCGTTTTCGAGGCGCTTCAGTCCCTGGTTCCGCGCGCGCTGTGGCCGGACAAGCCGACGCACGCGGGCAGTCCGCGCATCGTCTCGGATTACACCGGCATCACCTTCGCCGCACATACCAGCGTCGGCGTCGGCCAGGTAATGGAGTTCTACATCAATTTCGGCAGCGTCGGTGTGATCATCGGCTTCATGCTGTTCGGCACCATCCTGTGCCTGCTGGACACGTGGGCGGCGCAACGATTGTGGAAGGGTGACTGGCTGCAGTTCGCCGTCTGGTTTCTGCCCGGCGTCGCGATGATGCAGGCGGGCGGATCGCTGGTCGAAGTGGTGTCCTCCGCCGGCGCCGCCATTCTCGCGGCGCTGTTCGTCAATCATTACATCGCGCGCCGGCGCATGGGGCCGCCGCGCAGAGTGCCGGTCGCGGCGCTGCATCGGTAAGCAGTGCGACTGCTCGGCGTTTTCAACGCGTTCGACACGGCCAATCCCGGCGGCGTCCAGGTGAGCGGCCGCCTGGCTTGGCACGCGCTCGGCGAAACTCGGGAGTTCGATGCGCGTGCGTTGCTCGTGTCGCTCGAAGCGACCAGCGCGCCGGCTGATCCGCGCATCATCACCGGCATCGGCCGACTGGACAGCATCGCGGCGGCACGCCGGGCCCGAGGCGATTTCGATGTCGCGCTCTTCTGGCATCTCGACCTGCTGAAGCTGCTGCCGTTTCTGCGTCTCGGCCCGCACTGCCGGAAAATCGTCTTCCTGCACGGCGTGGAAGCCTGGCGGCGGCGCGGCACGCTCACGCGCCGTGCCCTCGCGCGCAGTGCTCTCGTGCTGAGTAATACCGCGTACACGTATCAACGCGCGCTGCGCGCCAATGCCGAATTAACTGGTCGCAAGCAGCGCATCGTGCATCTCGGCGTCGGAGCGCCGCTCGACGAGCCGACACCCACGCCGGCCGCGCTGCCTGCCGCGATCATGATCGCGCGGCTGCACGCGCAGGAACGCTACAAAGGCCACGACCAGGTGATCGCCGCGTGGCCCGGTGTGGTCGCGCGCGTTCCGGGGGCGCAGCTTTGGATGGTCGGCGATGGTGATCTGTCTGCCGATCTGCACGCTGCCGCCGAGCGCGCCGGCGTCGGCGACTACGTCCGCTTCTTCGGCCGCGCGACCGAGCCGGAAAAGGAGGCTCTGCTGCGCCGGGCGCGCTGCCTGCTGCTGCCCAGCACAGGCGAGGGTTTCGGCCTCGTGTATCTCGAGGCGATGCGTCTCGGCCGTCCGTGCCTGGTGGGGATAGATGGCGGGCGCGAAGTCGTCAATCCGCCGGAAGCGGGCTTTTCCGTGACGCACCGCACGCCGCAGGAGATCACCGACGCGGTCGTGCGGCTGCTCACGCTGAATGGCGAGTGGCATGCGCGCAGTGCGGCCGCGCGCGCGCGCTACGAGCGCGAATACACTGCCGCCGAGTTCGGCCGCCGCATCGTAGCGGCGGTTCGCGAGGGCGCACGCTGATGCGCATCCTGCACGTGATCCCGTCGCTGGGGCCGGCGCGTGGAGGGCCGAGCGCGGCGGCCCGCCTGATGGCGAGGGCCGGAGTGCGCGCCGGCTGTGCCGTCGATGTGGTCGCGACCAATGACAACGGCCGCGCGCTGCTCGACGTTCCGCTCGAAACCGCACTGGTCGAGGGCGGCGTCCGCTACATCTACTTCGCGCGCGATGCGTATCCGTATACGGTCTCGCGCAGCCTGGCGCGCTGGCTGGGTCGCCACGTGGCGGATTACGACGCCGTCCATATCCACGCCCTCTTTTCCTTCCCGAGCACGGCCGCCGCATGCGCGGCGCGACGGCAGCATGTGCCCTACATCATCCGTCCGCTCGGCACGCTGGCGCGCTACGGCTTCACGCAGCAGCGCATGCTGAAGCGTATGTCATGGCTGCTGCTGGAGCGCCGCATACTGGAACGCGCAGCGGCCGTTCATTTCACGAGCGAGGCAGAGCGTGCGGAGGCGGCGCGGCTTGGACTCGCCTGGCGTGCGGAAGTGGTGCCGCTCGGCATCGATGTGAGCGCGTTCTCTACCGACCGGACGCCGGGAACCCGCACCACCTTTCTCTATCTCTCACGCATTCATCCGAAGAAGCAGCTCCACCTCGTCCTGAAGGCGTTGCTTCAGCTGCCGGAAGCGGATCTGGTGGTGGCCGGCGGGACAGAGAGCGCATACGCCGCGTCCTTGAAACGATTCACGCAACAGAACGGCCTGGCCGAGCGCGTGCGCTGGCTGGGCCATGTCGGTGACGCCGAGAAGCGCGGCGTACTGCGTTCGGCCGATGCGCTCGTATTGCCGTCGCTGAACGAGAATTTTGGAATCGCGGTGCTGGAAGCGATGGCCAGCGGCCTGCCGGTCATTGTCACGCGCGGGGTCGCGATTCACGACGAGATCGAAGCGGCCGGCGCCGGAATGGTTGCGCACGCTTCGCCCGCCGCGCTCGCGAGTACAATGCGCGCGCTGCTCGCGCCGGCCGCGCGGCTCGAGATGGGCACCCGCGCGCGCGCCCTGGCCGAGCGGCGCTTTTCACTCGAAGCCATGCAGCAGGAGCTGCTGAACATGTACCTGCGAAGCACGCACGCGGCATGACCAGAGTGCCCGTTACGGCCGTCATTCTGACGCGCGATGAAGAGTTGAATCTGCCGCGCTGTCTCGCCAGCATCGAAGACCTGGCGGACGAGATTTTCGTGGTCGACTCGGGCAGCACGGATGCCACGGTGCGCATCGCGCGCGAGCACGGCGCGATGGTCGCCGAGCACGAGTTCCGCGGCCACAGCCGGCAATGGCAGTGGGCGCTCACACAGCTGCCGATCCGCAACGCCTGGGTGCTGGGGCTGGACGCCGACCAGAGCCTCACTACGGAGCTGGCGGACGAGATCCGCGCGCTCTTTGCCGGCGGCACGCACGGAGGCAGTATCGCCGGCTATTACGTCGCGCGCAGAAACATCTTTCGCGGCCGCTGGATCCGCTGGGGCGGCTATTACCCGAAGTATCTGCTCAAGCTGTTTCGCCGCGCCGACATTCGCTTCGAGGCTGCCGACCTGCTCGACCATCATTTCCGCGTCGCTGGCAGCACCGCCAAGCTGCGCCACGACATTATCGAAGAGAATCGCAAGGAAGAGAGCATCGACTTCTGGGTGCAGAAGCATCTGCAATACGCGGAGCTGCTCGCCCGCGAGGAGCTGCAGCGCTCGGCGGGCGGCACGGCGCGGCTGGTTCGGGCAGCGCCGCTCGGCGATCCGGACGAGCGCGCCGAGTGGCAGAAGCAGACCTGGAGCCGGCTGCCTCGCTTCGTGCGGCCGGCGGCGTACTTCGTCTGGCGCTATTTCGTGCGCCTCGGATTTCTGGACGGCAAGCAAGGCTTCACCTTTCACTTTCTGCACGCGTTCTGGTTCCGTCTGATCGCGGACCTGAAGCTCGAGGAGGTGCGCAGTCGTGCACGTACTCGGGATTAACGCGTACCATGCGGGCGCCTCCGCCTGTATCCTGCGCGCTGGCGTGCTGCTGTGTGCGGTCGAGGAGGAGCGCTTCAATCGGCAGAAGTATTGGGCAGGGTTCCCGCTCGAGTCCATCCGCTACTGCCTGGCCGATGCCGGCATTACCGCTGCGGAACTGGATCACGTTGCGATCTCGCGCGATCCGAATGCGAATTTCCATCGCAAGAGCGCCTGGGCGCTGCGCCGCAATCCGCGGGTCGGCTACCTGGTAGATCGGCTGGTGAACCGGCAGCACGTCAAGCGCTTCGACCGCACTTTCTGCGACGCGCTCGGCGTGCAGCGCTCCGCCGTGCGCGCGCACTTCCATCACGTGGAACACCACCGCGCGCACATGGCCAGCGCGTTTCTGGTCTCACCGTATCCGCGCGCGGCCATTCTGTCTGTGGATGGCATGGGCGATTTTGTCAGCACGATGTGGGGCACCGGCGCTGCCAACTGTATTCATGTCGACGACGCGGTCCATTTCCCTCACTCGCTGGGCTTCTTCTATACGGCGGTCTCGCAATGGCTCGGCTTCACGGGCTTCGGCGACGAGGGCAAGGTCATGGGACTCGCCAGCTATGGCGAGCCGCGCTTCGCAGGCGAGCTGAGCCATGTCATGCGGGTTCAGACCGATGGCAGCTTCGAGCTGAACCTCGACTATTTCGTGCATCAGCGCGAGGGTGTCGAGATGACGTGGGAATCCGGGTCGCCGGCGCTCGGCAGCCTGTTCTCACAGAGATTGGTCGATCTGCTGGGCGCGCCACG
>JBQTJO010000388.1:0-5287 GCA_052387015.1 Gemmatimonadota bacterium | reverse complement strand
CGCGCGCGAAAGCTCACGGTCGCAAAGCCATCCCAGTGCGCGAGGTCGGTATTGAGGCGGAGATCTTCGTCATGCAACGGCGCGGGCTCGCTCACGCCGCCCGGCAACACGACGCCGCTGCGCCGGCGGTGGCCGCCGCCCGCGCGAATCAGCCAGTTGCCGGCTCTGCGTGCGACCGGCAGGGTGATGGCTGCACCGGCCGCGGTAGCGCCCGTGTGATCGACGCCCGCGTCGGCGCGCACACTGCGCCGGCTCAGCTCGTGCGCGCCGCGCGCGACGCCGATCTCGACGACGCCGCCCAGGATGTTCGGGCCGTAGAGCAGCGATGGCAGACCGCGCGCGACCGTCAGCGATTGCGCGGCCGTGGCCGGCAGCACCGAGAGATCCGCGCGATCGTCCCAGCCGAAATTGAGGGGAATGCCGTCTACAATGACGGCGACCTGGCGCGCGTCGCTACCGGAGCCGCGCAGCGCGAACTGCGCTTCGCCGCGCGAGTTCATCCGTACCTGCACGAGCGGCGTGCGCCTCAGCACCTGGTCGAGCGTGGGCGCCGCCTGCATGCGCAGCGAATCGAGACGCACTTCCAGCGCGCTCGCACCGCCGGTGGTCGCCACCGGCCGCGTCGCCTGCACTACGATCTCGCCGACCGGCACGACCGCCGTATCGGTCTGTTGCGCGCGTGCGCTCGCCGGGCCTGCGATCAGGCAAACCCCGGCGAGCGCACCCGCCACCGTCAAAGTTTTCCTTCGCTCCATGCCGTAACAATAATACGGCGACGCGCGATCCGCCTGGGAGCCGGCGCCGCCGCGGTCAGCCGACCGCGGCCGGCAGGCCGTCCAGAAACTCCGAAGCCCAGCCGATCACGTTATTGGCATCGATGACGCGCCGCATCTCCAGCATGCGCCGCCGCCGCTCGGCGGGTGGCATCGTCAGCGCCTGATAATACACATTCGCCAGCTCGGTGACGTGGTTCGGATTGACGGTCAGCGCGCTGCGCAACTCCGCGGCTGCGCCCGCAAACTTGCTCAGGATCAGGACGCCGTCGCCATCCGAGCGGGTCGCGATGAACTCCTTCGCGACCAGGTTCAAACCATCGCGTTGCGGCGTCACGACCATGACCGCCGTCGCGCGATAGAGCGAGACCAGCGTATTCAGGTCCACCGTGTCGTACAGATAGTGAACCGGCGTCCAGGAGGGGCGGCCGAAGCGGCGATTGATGCGCTCGACCAGGCTTTCGACGACCTGCTTCAGGTCGCGATACGCCTTGATCTCCTCGCGTGATGGCACCGCGATCTGCGCCAGCGACACGTAGCCGCGCAGCTCCGGATGCTGGTCGAGCAGACACTCGAAGGCGAGCAGCCGTTGCGGGATGCCCTTGGTCGGATCGAGCCGATCGACACCCAGCAGCAGCGCCGGCTCCGCCGTCTTCAGGCGGGCGACTTCCGCGAGAACATCCGGATCGTTGCCGAGCCGCGCGAACGAGTTCACGTCGATCCCCATCGGCCGCGTCTTCACCGCCGTACGCCGGCCACCCGCGATGATGTTGCGGCCGATGGTGCGGTGGCCCGCCGCGGTCGCCGCGCACATGAAATTCCAGGAGTATTCCTCGGTGTGGAAGCCGACGACGTCGGCACCCAGCATACCAGAGACGAGCTCCGCATGCTGCGGCACTTCGGCGAAAATCCTGGGCTCCGGAAAGGGGGTGTGCAGGAAGAACGCGATCGGCACATCGGGCGCTCGCTCGCGGATCAGCGCGGGCACCAGCAGCAGGTGATAATCGTGAACCCAGATGCGGTCACCCGGCCGCAGCTGACGCAACGCAGCATCCGCGAAACGACGGTTCACCCTGCGGTACGTCTCCCAGTCCTCCAGATCGGGCGGAATGTCGTCCTCGAGTCCATGCAGAATCGGCCAGAGCACGCTGTTGCAGTACCGACGATAGAAGCGCGACACCTCGTCGCCCGCGAGCGGAATCTCGCCGAGCGAGCCGCCTTCCCAGGCGTCGAGTCGCGTGACTTCACCGGAATCCGCTGCGTCCTGAGCCATGCCATTCCAGCCGAGCCAGACCACCGGCCAGCGCTTCGCGACCTGTCGCAGCCCCGCAACCAGACCGCCACTGCTCGGGATCATGCGGATCGTCGCTCCATCGCGCCGGGCCGTGATCGGCAATCGATTGGACAGAATGACCACGCGGCCGGTTGCCGGCGTCGTGATCAGGTCGCCCATGACGCTTGCATGTCGTCCCGTTTTCATGACTGCTCCCCTGCTATACCACATTCAAGAGTGGCGCACGGCTTTCGGCGCCTGCATTATCTCGCGGCATGGACTCCGCCGGATGGACATTGCGAAAACGCGCCGCCATCTCGCGCACCGCGCTCGCGTATTCGGACAACGCTGCGAACAGCGCAGCCGTCGCATCGCTCAGATTGTTCGCGCCCACCGAGCCGCAGTGATTCACGAGCGCGCAGCGCGTGTGCGCCCGCAACGTCTGCTCCAGCCCGAGGGCCGCACCCAGAAACCGGCGCGCCAGCATGGTGCGCTCGCTTTCCAGTTCGGCGCTGCGATACCGCGATTCCGTGATGTCCGCCATCGACCGCAGGTCCTCGCGCGTGATCAGCGCACGAGCACTCCGGATTTCACTCATGGCAGCCTCCTTTACGCCCTGTCCGCATTTTAGGACATGCGGCGACGCAGGGCGCGTGAATGGGTTATTTTGTAACCTGCCGGCGCGGAATGTAGAGATGCCGTGTCACACGGTTCTCACGAGCTGCTCAACGAAGTCTCAATGATGCTCAAATGATTTGGTTTCAGACCTTTGGCGGCGTAGCAGTATTCGACGAAGCCGGCAATCCAATGCTCGGCGCGGCCTCGCATCGGCGAACTTTCGGGATGCTGGCGGTGCTGGCGGCGGCCGGCGAGGCGGGGCTGAGCCGGGACAAGCTGGTCGGCATCTTCTGGCCGGAGTTCGAACCGCGGCGCGCGCGCCATTCGCTGACGCAGGCTGTGTACGCCGCCCGCAAGGGCCTCGCATGCGACGACGTATTCGAGATTTCCGAAGACATCCGTCTGAATCCCGCGCGCATTCAAACCGACATTGGCCAGTTCGAAGCGGCGCTGCGCACCGGCGATGACGAAGCCGCGCTGGCGCTGTATCGCGGACCGTTCCTCGATGGGCTGTTCCTGGCATCGCAGGAATTCGACAACTGGCTCGCGCACGAGCGCATCCGGCTGGAGGATCTGGCGGTCGGCGCACTGGAGCGGCTGGCGCAGCGAGCCGAGCAAAGCGGCGACACGCGGCTGCTGATCGAGCGCTTGCGCAAGCTGAGCGCGATCCGGCCCTCCGACAGCGCGGTGACGCTGCGCCTGATGCGCGCGCTCGCGGCTGCGGGCGATCGGGCGGCCGCAATTCAGCATGCAGCGCTGCACGCACGCACGATGCGCGAGCTGTACGAGGTCGAGCCGGATCACGAAGTGGTCGATCTGGCTGAGGAGCTGCGCAATCCGGCAGGCGAGCGCCAGGCTGCGAACCGCACCGCGATGGCGCGCGAGCGGATTGCCGAACCGGTCGAGCTGATTGCGGTGTCGCGGCGCGCCCGGGATGCGCAGCTCAGCGAAATCACCTATCGCGCCGCACCGCGCGCGCGCTGGAAACTCCGCGTCCTGCCCATTCTCCTGCTCGCCGCGCTGGTCTCGTTAGGATTGATCATGCGAGGCCGCAATGCCGACCGCGATCTCGGACGCCTGGATCAGCAGATCGTGGTGGCGCCGTTCCGGGTGGTCGGTGCGGAATCGTCACTGGCGTATTTACGCGAAGGGCTGGTGGAGCTGCTGTCCGCGCGCCTGTCCGATGACTCGGCCGCGCGCTCGGTGGATGCGGGCGCGGCGATTCGGGCGTGGCGCCGCGCCGGCATCACGCGCGCCCCGGATGCCTCGCGCGATACGATGGTCGGCTTGGCGCGACGGCTCGGCGCGAAGCGCGTCATAGTCGGCAGTGTGGTCGGCACACCGGAGCAGGCCATTGTCACGGCCTCAGTGGTGAGCGCGGAGTCCGGTCAGGTCAGCGCGGAAGCGAGTGTGGAGGGACCGATCGACAGTCTGACCCACATGGTCGATCGGCTGGCGGGTAAGCTGCTGGTCACCGAGGCCGGAGCGGATGAACATCTGAGCGAGCGCACGACGGCTTCCCTGCCCGCATTGCGCGCGTACCTGGCCGGCATCTCGAGTTATGCGAGCGGCGACTACGCGCTCGCGCTGTCGCATCACGCGCGCGCGCTGCAGCTGGACGAATCGTTCGCGCTCGCGGCGCTGCACATGGCGCTGGCCGCCGGCCGGCTGCATCGGTACGGCGCCGAGCGCGAAGCGCTGCACCGGGCGTGGCTGCTGCGCGACGGTTTGAGCGGGCGCGACCGCGCGCACCTGACCGCATTGGTCGGTCCCGCCTATCCTGCCCCCTCGCGCAGCGCGGCTGTGCTGGAGGCGTGGGAAGCGGCGGCGCGCCTCGCGCCGAACCGTGCGGAAGTATGGTATGGACTGGCGTCCGCAATCGCGCAGCAGCGCGCATTCCGCCCGAGTGGCGACGATTACGAGCGCGCGAGCGCCGCGCTGCAACGCGCACGCGAGCTGGATCCCGGGTTCGCGCGCGCGTACCTGCTGCTCGCGCGTATCACACCCGAGACGACCGCCTCGGCCGCAACGCTGCCGGGCGACAGTGTCGAAGCGCTCGCACCCTTCATGCGCTGGCTGAGCGAGGCGCGCGCCGGCGACACCACAAAGCTCGCGTTGCTGGCCGATTCGTTGACGGGCTTCGGGCCCGCGAATCTCCGCACGCTCGCTGCAGTCAGTCAGTTCGAGGGTGTGCGCCTGCAGGATGCGGAGCGCGCGCTGCGGATTCTGCTCGACCGCTCGCACGGCTCGCAGGAGAGTCTCGAGCTGGCGATTGCGCTGCACAGTCTCGCTCTCAATCGGAGCGACAGCGCGGCAGCGCTCGAGGTCACGCGCCAGCTGCAGCGCCTGCGGCCGGCCACCCGCGCGCACCTGCGACTGCGGGTGCTCGATGCCGTCTTTGCCAACGGCGACAGCATCGCTGCGAGCAACGCCGCGCGCGAGCTGGTGGCGGCGACCGCTGCCGGCCGCGGCATTTCGGTCGCGGCCGACGCGTGCGCGCTCGGCCAGTGGTTTCTCGCGCGCTCCGATACGGCGCGCGCACGTCTGAGCCTGGAGACCCTGCGCGCGTACATGGAAGCGGAGCTCGTGCCGGTCGGCGCGGCCGCGCCGTATTGCGCGGCAC
>JBQTJO010000387.1:0-14530 GCA_052387015.1 Gemmatimonadota bacterium | reverse complement strand
GAGCGCACCGTTGCAGCACTTGGTCGCCGGCACTGTGACCGTAGGTGTCGTTGACCGATTTGAAATGATCGAGGTCGACCATGCCGGCTGCGAGCGGCTGCCGATTGCGCTGCGCGAGTGGCGCAGCGCGCGTGAGCGCGTCCATGAAAGCCGTGCGGTTGGGCAGCATGGTCAGCCCATCCACGCGTCCTTCGAGCCGGCGCTCCGCCGCATGAGACAGCTGCGCCGACACAGCCGCGAGCAGCACGTGCGGCGCGACCGGCTTCGGCAGCAGCACGTCGGCGCCGAGCGCGAAGCATTCCGCCTGCGACACGGCATCGGTGCGCGCGGTCACTACGATTACCGGCACCGCACGCGTAGCCGGCGTGTTACGGATGGTGGTGAGCAGATCCCGGCCGTCGCCATCCGGCAATACCAGATCGAGCAGAATCAGTCCGAGATCGTGCTCACGAATCAGAACCGCCGCCTCTGCCGCGCTGCGCGCCACGAGCACGGCTCGCTCGGCATTGCCGAGTACATCCTCCATAACGCGCGCAGCGAGCCGATCGTCCTCCACGATCAGGATGGCATTGCCGGCAGCTTCCGCGGCGCGCGCCGCACGCAGCTGCGCGATCAACTCGTCGAGCGACGCGAGCGTTTCGCAACTGGACAGCGAGGGCAGAAGCGCGGCGGCCGCGGCATGCGCGGCAACCCGGCGCACACTGGCCCGCGCGTTCGCGTCGTGCCACGAATCGCGCGCCAACTCGAGTGCCGCGATCAGCGCATCGATGCTGTAGCCGGGCGGCCGTCGGTCCATGGAAGTACGATTCAGCCGACCACGAGGTTGATCAGCCGGTCCGGCACGAAGATCACCTTCCGCACCTGCGCGCCATCCACGAATTTGCGCACGTTCTCATCGGCGAGCGCGGCCGCGCGCGCGGCGTCCTCGCTGATGCCGCGCGGCATCGGCATGCGTCCACGCACTCGCCCGTTCACCTGCACGATGAATTCGACGACGTCCGCGACCGCCTTCGCGGCATCGTAGCCCGGCCAGTTGGCACCTTCGAAGATGCTGCTGCCATGGCCGAGGTGCTGCCACAGCTCTTCCGCCAGGTGCGGTGCGAAAGGCGCGATCAGCGGCACGAGCGGCTCGACTTCCGCCCGGTTCGCGGTGCGGCCGCTTGCGCGCACCACGTTCAGGTATTCCATCAGCGCGGCAATCGCCGTGTTGTACTGCAACGCGGCGATGTCCTCGGTCACCTTCCGGATCGTCGCGTGCAGCTTCTGCTCGATTTCGCCCTCCGGCGCTGCCGCGCCGAGCGCGTCGACCGGCATCAGCGTGTCCCACAGGCGGCTCAGGAAGCCGTACGGTCCCTGCAGCCCCTGATCGCGGAAATCGCCGCCCTCCTGATACGGTCCCAGGAACATCAGATAGGTGCGGAAGGTGTCCGCGCCCCACTGCTGGATGTACTTGTCCGGGATCACGACATTGCCGCGGCTCTTCGACATCTTCGAGCCTTCCTTGATCAGCAGGCCGTGCTTGCGAAAGCGCACGTACGGCTCCTCGAAATCGATCAGCCCGATGTCGTGCAGCACCATGGTGACGAAGCGGCTGTACAGCAGATGCAGCACGGCATGCTCTTCGCCGCCGATGTACATGTCGACCGGCAGCCACTTCTTGGTCAGCTCGTCATCGAAGGCGGCGTCATCGCGATCGGTGGATGGATAGCGCAGGAAATACCAGGCGCTGTCCAGGAACGTGTCGCTGACATCGGTCTCGCGCCGCGCGCGGCCGCCGCAGTCCGGGCAGTCGACCCGGTACCACTCCTCCACGCGTGCGAGCGGACTGGTGCCGCTCTCGTCCGGCTTGTAGTCCTCGACCTGCGGCAGCAGCACCGGCAGCTGCTCCTCCGGCACCGGCACCGGGCCGCAGCTTTCACAATAGACGATGGGAATGGGCGGGCCCCAGTAGCGCTGCCGCGAGATGCACCAGTCATGCAACCGGAAGTTCACGCGCGGCAGCGCAAAGCCGTCGCGCGCCAGCCAGTCCGTAATGCGTCGCTTGGCTTCTTCCCAGTGCAGACCCGAGAACTCGCCCGAGTTCACCAGGGTGCCGTCTGCTTCGTACGCCTCGCCCAGCGGCGTGTCCGCGTGGTCGCCCGGTCCGGCGACCACGCGCGGAATCGGCAGCTCGTACCTGGTCGCGAATTCGAAATCGCGCGCGTCGTGGCCGGGCACCGCCATAATGGCGCCGGTGCCGTAATCCATCAGCACGTAATCGGCAATCCACACGGGCATGTCCTTGCCGGTGGCCGGGTTGCGCGCGAAGGCGCCCGTGAAGACGCCGGTCTTTTCCTTGTCCGTCTTCTTGCGCGAGACCAGGTCCATGGCCGCCACCTGCTCGCGATAGCCGTCGACGGCGGCGCGCTGCGCGGCCGGCGTGATGCGATCCACCATCGGATGTTCGGGTGCGAGCACCAGGCAGCTCGCGCCGAAGACGGTGTCCGCGCGCGTGGTGAAAACCGGCACCACCAGCTCTTCCGGGATTTCACCCGCCTCGCCGCTCGCGCTCCAGCCGCTGGCCACCGGGAACCGGATTTCCGCGCCCTCGCTCTTGCCGATCCAGTTCTCCTGCGCTTTGCGGGTCGATTCCGACCAGTCGATCCACGACAGGTTCCGCAGCAGCCGCTCCGCGTATTGCGTGATCCTGAAGAACCACTGCGAGAGGATGCGCTGCTCGACCGCCGTGCCGCACCGCTCGCACGCGCCCGCGATCACCTGCTCGTTCGCCAGCACCGTGTGACAGCCCGGGCACCAGTTGACGGGTGCTTCCTTCTTCTCCGCGAGCCCGGCCTTGTACAGCTGGATGAAGATCCACTGCGTCCACTTGTAGTACTTCGGGTCGGTCGTGTCGACGGCGTGATTCCAGTCGTACAGCGCGCCGATCCGTTTCAGCTGGCGCGTGAAGTTCGCGACATTGCGCGGAATCAGCTCCATCGGGTGGGTGCCGACCTTGAGCGCGAAATTCTCGGAGTGAATGCCGAACGCGTCGAAGCCGATCGGCTCGAATACGTGCTCGCCGTGCAGCCGCTTGAAGCGGCCGAAGATGTCGGCGCCCGTGAACGCGTACATGTTGCCGACGTGCAGCCCTTCGGCCGACGGGTACGGGAACATCATCAGATTGTAGAAAGGCCGCGTTACCGTGCGCAGCTGCTCATCCGTGAAGGAGTTCGTGCCGCGCTCGGCCCAGCGGGCCTGCCACTTTTCTTCGATGTCTTTCGGATTGTATGGAATTCTGGCCATAACCCGTGGAATATAGCTCAGTCGAGAAGGGCTTCAACCGCGGCGAACGGCTCTTCCGGACGCTCGCGGGCCGCTGCCATGATCGCCTCCGCCGCGGCCCGGAGGTCCTGGTTGTAGCGCTGAAACACGCGCTCGAACAGTTCCAGCCTCTGGTAGTAGAGACGCGTGCCGATCAGGCGCGCATTGTTGAGCGGCTCGTCGGCATAGCCGCGGAACGCCGGCGTGCGCAGCTTCGGCACGACGCCGCTGCGGTAGGCGCGCGCCCATTCCCGAAAGACGTCTTCGCGCGCGGCCAGCTTCTGCGGCACGCTCAGCGCCGAATCGCGATACACGCGCTCCAGCCGGGCGACCAGATCGGTCAGCGCTGCGCCGAACACGATGTTGTCCTGCCACGCTGCCTGCGCCGTCCGGCAGCGCGCATCCGCGGGGTCGCGCGTGCAGAAGAACACGGCGGCGCCGCGATCGCCTACGAAATTCGCGAAGCTCTCGTTGAACGCGGCCTCGCCCGGCAGATAAATCGAATTGTGCGTGATCTCGTGGATCACGGTGCCCGTCAGCGCGACATCGCCGTAGCGCAGAATCGTGTTCAGCAGCGGGTCGTTGAACCAGCCTAGCGTGCTGAAGGCCGCCGACGGCCGCACGTTCGTGTCGTAGCCCTCGGCCTCCAGCTCGCGCGCTTCCTCGTACGCCTCGTCGAACTCGAAATAGCCCTTGTACGGCACCCGGCCCACGATCGGGAACCACCACGTGTACGCCTGGAAGCGGTCCTTGCGGGCGGCCGAGACGACCATGAGCAGCGTGTCGGAATCCACCCAGGAGTACGTCGTATAGCTCTCGCCGGCGGCCAGGCCGAGCTGCTGGTCGGCGAACGTGCGCGCCTGCGTCACCAGTTCGAGCTTCTGCCGGATCGCGGGCGTGGTCGCCTCGTCGGCGACGACGTCCGAGATCGGCCGCCTGCGGCTGAGAATGCGGGCTTCTTCAATACCCGCTCGAATGATGTATCCGGGGGAGCAGGTGGCGACGGTTACGGCGAGCGCGGCAATCGCGAGGGTGGGCAGCAGGGCGCTGGACAGCGTCTTCATCTCGCACCAAAATGAATGGAAGCTGGTGAGGCCGCCAGCACACGGAAGGCGTGTGCCAGTAGCGGTATGGATCGTGCACCTTTCCGAAAATCTGTTCCTGTCGTCCAGAGGACAGCCACTTCTCCTCGGGAGATCGTCTTCGAAATGCTTCGCTGGATCGTCGGCAAATACGGCGATTTGATCCCGCTATTGGCCTTCCTTACGGTCATGGGCGGCGTATACGTCTACGACCACGAGAAGTCGAAAGAGATCGAAATGGTGCGGCGCGAGCGCGCGACGGCGGCCGAAAGCCGCGCCGCGTTCCTGGCCGATGAGCTCGGCAATGCCATCAATATCCGGCTCGGCGCGATGGGCACCGGCGAGCTGACTTTCACCACCGTCGAAGATTCCGTTTCCCGCCCCACTCTCTCAGCCGCGCTCGACACGATCACCGCACGCTATCCCGGCCTGAACGCGATCTCCTCGGTATACCCGAACGGCTACGTCGCACGGGGCGCCGATGCACTGCTTGGCACGCGCGGCATGGAGGTGGACGGCGATACCGCGATTCAGCACGCGCTGGAGCGGGCGCGCCTCACGCGCGAGGCGGCGGCGACGCCGGTTATCGTGCACCCGCGCGGCCGGCGCGTGATCGTGTTCGATCCGGTCATCCGCAACAACGAGCTGATCGGATTCCTCGCCGCGGAGCTGGATCCGGCCGCCATTTACCGGAGCGTGGTGCAGCCGCCCGAGATCAACGATTCGCTGACCATACCCGGCATCGCGACCTTTCACGCGGTCTACGGTCCCAACAATTACCCCATTGCGTCGCCGACGGGTCTGCCGGGTGACTGGCCGCGCGTCGGGCGCGACATCAACGTCGCGGACAGCAAGTGGCGCGTCGAGCTGGCCTACACCCCGATCGACACGCGCGTGTTCCGCACCGAGCGCGTCGCGCGCTGGGTCATCGGCTTCGTCGTCGCGCTGTCCCTTTCGCTGATCCTGCTGCTGCTGCGGCGCACCATTGCACGCCAGCGCGAGGAGATCACGCTGCGGCAGGCGGCGGAAGATGCGGCGCGCACGAGCGCGGCGGAAGCGCGCGAGCGTGCCCGCGAGGCACGCGAGCTGGCGGCGCAGCTGGAGGCCGCGCAACGCGCGTCTCAGCGGTTATCGACGTCGCTCAACGCGGACGACGTCGTGGAGCTGTTCCTCGGTTCCGTGGCGGAGATTCTCGAAGCCGACGTCGCATCGCTCTACACCTTCGCGGAAGAAGGCGAGGTCCTGGTCGGCCGCCGGCGTATCGTGTTCCGGAACGTCGGTCCGGTCACGCAGCGGCTGCAGCACGAGGACATCCGGCAGGTGCGCGCCCCGGTCGCGATGCTGCCGACCATCGCGGAGGCGGTCGCGACCGGCGAGCCGTACGTCGACATGGGTGAAGCGAAATCGAGCGGCCGGCCGGTGCCCGCGGTCGCAGGCGGTACCGAAGCCGCCGCGGTCAGTGCGACGCTGCCGCTGCAGATTGCCGGTCACATGGTCGGCGTCGCGACTTGGGAGATCTACCACGAAAAACGCGAGATCAGCCGGCCGATGCTCATCTTTGCGCAGGCGCTTGCCGCGCCGGCCGCCGCCGCGCTGCGCACGGCCGAGCTGTTCTCGGCGGTGGAAGAGGAACGCGCGCGCGTCGCGCGCGAAGTCCTGCGTTTCGCGGCGGTGCTCGACCAGATGGCGGACGGCGTCATCGTGGTGGACGAGCACGGACGCGTCGAGCGCTCGAACAAGACCGCGGTCGAGCTGTTCGGGCCGGAGATCGAGACGCTGCCGGTCGAGGACTGGGTGGCGCGCTTCAACATCACGAGCGCGGAAGGCCGGCCGATGGCGGCCGCCGAGTTCCCGCTGATACGCGCGCTGCGCGGCGAGCGCGTACGGCGCGCGACCTTCATTGCGCGCTCCGCCTGGGGCGTGGAGCGCTTTCTGAACGGCTCGGCCGGTCCGATCGTGACCGCCGGCGGGCAGGAAAAGGGTGCGGCCATCGTCATGCGCGACGTCTCGGACGAACATCAATACGCCGAGATGCTGCGCCACACCAACCGCGAGCTGCGCCGTCAGGCCGAAATCATGGAGCAGGTCAACCAGCAGCTGCGCGACGCGACCAAAGCGAAGGACCAGTTCCTGGCGGTCATGTCGCACGAGCTGCGCACGCCGATCAACGCGATCATGGGCTACTCCGATCTGCTCGACCTCGGCGTGAAGGGCGATCTGAACCCGGAGCAGCGCGGCATGGTCAGCCGGGTGCGCGATACCTCGCGTCACCTGCTGGGGCTGATCAACGAAGTGCTCGACCTGGCCAAGATCGGCGCCGGCCGTGTCGACCTGGTCATGGCCGAGCTGAACGTGCGGCCGGTGGTCGATCGCGCGGTGCAGCAGATCCAGCCGCTCGCGAATGCCAAGGGCCTCGCGATTTACGCGGAGCACGCGCAACCCGATCAGGAGGTCGTCGTCTCGGCCGACGAGACGCGGCTGACGCAGATCGTGATCAACCTGCTGTCCAACGCGGTCAAGTTCACACACCACGGGCGTGTGGCCGTGCGTTACGGCGTGGTCGACGACCGCATCGAGATTCGCGTGCGTGACACCGGCCCCGGCATTGCGGAAGACCAGCAGGAACGCATTTTCGAGGAGTTCTATCAGGTCGAGGGCGGGCTGGCGCGCAGCAGCGGCGGCACCGGCCTCGGTCTGGCCATCGCACGCCGATTCGCGCGCCTCATGGGCGGCGACATTCGGGTCGAGAGCAAAGTGGGTGACGGCGCGGAGTTCGTCGTCATGCTGCCCAGCGCTCGTGCGCAGTCGAAGGAGACGGGCAGTGGGCCGAACGTGGTCATGCTGGCGCACTCCGATCGAACCATCGAGTACATCTCCGAGCAACTCGGCCGCGGCGTGCGTCTGAACGCCACGACCGATCCAGCGATGGCCGCGGCCATGACGCGCCGGGAGGCACCGGACATCGTGCTGATCGATACCTGCGCGCCGGAGCACGCGGCTTGGCGCGCGCTCGCCAGTCTCGAGCCGGATGGCGTGCTGGACGGCACGCGCGTCATGCTGGTGGCGCAGGACCACGACTCGCTCAACGTGGTCGAGATCGGCGAGTTCAGCATTTTGACCAAGCCGATTTTCGTGGAGCGCGCGACCGATGCGATCATCGCGCATCTGCCGGATGTCGCGAACGGGCACGTGCTGATCTCGGATGAAGATCCGCACGTGCGGCAGATCCTGGCTGACGCGCTCACCTCGGTCGGCTGCCGCGTGGCCACGGCGGCAGACGGCGAGGAGACGCTTCGGCTGGCCAGCACGCGGCGGCCCGATGTGCTGCTGCTGAGCCTGACGCTGCGCGCTGCGAGCGGCCTCGTCTCACTCGCCAATTTCCGCGCGAATCCCGCGTTGCGCGGCATTCCGGTTCTCATGCTCGTGCCGCGCGAGCTGAGCCCCGACCAGATGGAGGAGCTCCAGACCGCGGTAAACGAGCTGAGCCGGTCCGGCGAAATACCCGTCCGTCCGCTCGTCGACGTCGTGCGCGCGAGCCTCGAGAGCAGTGGCCGCACCGATTTCGAGCACGCCGGCCACAAATGAGCGGCGAGCGCATTTTCTTCGTGCTGGGGGCGGCACTCGGCTGTCTGGGCGTGATTGCGGGCGCATTCGGCGCGCATGCGTTGCGCGACCAGCTCGCGCCCGAGCGGCTGACCCAGTTCGAGCTGGCGGTTCGCTATCAGATGTATCACGCCCTCGCGTTGATCGCCGCCGGCCAGGCTGCGCAG
The DNA here is from genome assembly GCA_052387015.1 of Gemmatimonadota bacterium. GTDB lineage: Bacteria > Gemmatimonadota > Gemmatimonadetes > Longimicrobiales > RSA9 > CBJLQC01. The sequence continues at coordinate 6,378 of JBQTJO010000387.1, read as the reverse complement.
CGCTGGCCCTCCGGCGCGGCTTCCGCCGCGGGCTGGCTGTTCGTCACTGGCATCGTGATTTTCTGCGGGACCGTCTACGCGCTGGCCTTCGGATCACCGCGCTGGTTCGGCGCCATCACGCCGATTGGTGGCTTGTCGCTGATCGGTGGCTGGGTGGCGCTCGCTTATTCCGCACTAAGATAACGAACGTTCACGTGCACGTTCACGTTCACGTTTACGTGGACGGACACCCACCGTTCACGTACACGTGACCGTGACCGTGAACGTAAACGTCTGTTACCTGTCAACGCAGTAGAGATATTCTTCCACGAAATCGCCGGCATAGCTTCTTTTTGCATGGTCCGAATCGGACCGGTATCGGCGGTAGCGCCGGCGGTATTTCCGGTATGAGTCTCTCCGTCCGTAAGTCTTCATCAGCCGCTCGATCGTAGTCTCCGGAATCAGACCCTCGGCGTTGTAGCTCATGACCATGTGCTTGCAGCGCGCGCTTGCGAGCAGCGCTTCGAGCGCGTGCTCGCACTTGCCGCTGCGGCTCCAGTCACTGCGCTTGTCGCGGTCCGGCAGCAGGCCGGTCTTGCCGCGCAGCGCGGGCTCTTCATCGAACCAGCCGACTGCGATCAGCTCCGGCAGATGGTAGTAGCCGGCGTACTGGCGCGCGTTGTAGGGCGGGTCGAGGTAGAGCAGATCGAACGGCTCCAGATCCTGCACCAGCGAGAGCGCATCGGCGCGCAGCGCGCGGCAGCCGTTGCCCGGCACTACGCGCCGCGGCGCCAGCTCGAGCGGACGGCGCGCGTTCGGCTGCCAGCTCTTCACGAAAGCGGCGTACACGCCCGTCGTGTTGGCGACCCGATCGCTGGCCTCGATGAGCGCGGCGAGCAACAGGAAATAGACCGGCTCGGCGATCCGGCCGGCGCGCCGCCAGTCCTCCAGCTGTGAGCGCACCGCATCGATGCGGGCGGCGTTCTCGGTCGTGTAGTACATGCGCGCGCCGGCCGTGCTGCCGATCAGAGGCGCCGAAAAGTTCGCGGTCACAAAGCCCGGGCTGGCCGGCAGGCGATTCAGCTCGCGCGTCAGCGCACGCAGCTCGACCGGCTCCGCGACCACCTCGACGCTCGCCTTCGCGAGCACGCGCGCGTATTCCATGATGTCGGCCGCGACCACGGCAAAGCCCAGCCGCTTGAGCTCGCGCGCGACACTCGCGGTCCCGCAGAACGGATCCACCGCAACGCCGGCGCGCACGCCGCGCGCACGCAGCACGTGCCGGATGAAATCGAGCAGCCTGGTCTTGTTGCCGATGTATCGCATGCGTTATACGAGTCTGCCGGCCATGCGCATGCCTTCGGCCTCGCGCACGAACAGGAGAACGGCGCCGCCGATCACGAAAAACGCGATGATCGATGCCATGGCCAGCTTGTGATCGCCGGTCTGCGCGACCACGCTGCCGTAGACGAGCGGGCCGAGCAGCGATGACAGCTTGCCGGAGAAGGAGTATAGCCCGAAGAACTCGGCCTGCCTCTCGTCCGGTGTGAGCTTCGAGAGCAGGCTGCGGCTCGCCGACTGGTTGGGTCCCATCATCAGCCCGATCAGGCTGGCCGCAACCCAGAAGCCGGTGACGCTGGTGGACAGCACGCCGATCGCCGCGCCCGCGATCAGCAGCACGATCGAGATCAGGATCGTCTTCTTGCCGCCGATCAGGTCATCCACGAAACCAAAGGCGAAAGCACCCAGCCCGGCGAACACGTTGAGCGCGATGCCCATCAGCAGGACGTCTTCCAACGGCATACCGAACACGGCGCCGGCGTAGATCGACGCCATCGCAATGATGGTGGCGAGGCCGTCGTTGTAGATCATGCGCGCGACCAGCAGCTTGCCCGCTTCCTTGAATCGGCGCGCGTGCCTGATGGTGTCGAACAGCCGCGCGAAGCCATGCCGGATATAGCCGCCCTCGATCGGACGCGCGCTCGCCTTCTGCTTCACGAACAGGAACATCGGCAGCGAGAAGACCAGGAACCAGCCGGCCACCAGCAGGATGGTGGCGCGCACGTTCAGATAATCGTCTTTCGGCAGCCAGGCGCGGATCATGCCGAGCCCGATCGCGAGCGAGATCAGCCCGCCAATGTAGCCGAGAAAGAAACCGAGACCGGAGATGCGACCGATGTTGCCATCCTCCGAGACGTCCGGCAGGAATGCGTAATAGAAGACGTTGGCCGCCTCGAAGCCGACGTTGGCGACCACGAACAGGACCAGCGCCGTGCCGGCCGCGCCGGGACCCACGAAGAACAGCAGAAACGTGAAGACGATCGACATTGCCGCGAACGAAACCAGGAAGAACTTCTTGCGTCCGGAATAGTCGGCCACCGCACCGAGCACCGGCGTGACCAGGGCCACCACCACCGCGGAAATGTTGATGGCCTGCGCCCACATGACCGTGCCCGTGTTGTAGTCGGGCGCCATTACCTCCGTGAAGAAGCGGTTGAAGATGAAGGTGACCATGAGCGTGTTGAACGCGGAGCTGCCGAAATCGTACAGGGACCAGGAGAGAACTTCGCGACGTCGCATTTGACCTCGAAAACGGAAATGCGCTACGGAAATGCGCTACGGAAATGCGCTACGGAAAAGCGCTACGGAAAAGCGCTACGGAACGGCGCCCCGGGAATGCGTAGAGTAGCTCGGCCGGCTGCCACAGTTCAAGTCCCGCTTTCAGTAGCGCCTCCCCGTCGCGCCTCCCCGTCGCGCCTCCCCGTCGCGCCTCTCCGTAGCGCCTCCCCGTAGCGCCTCTCCGTAGCGCAGTTCAGCAGTTATTATGTCTGCCATGAGTCTCCCGGACGTGGTTTACGATGCCGGCATCCAGATCGCTCGGCCGCTGCTGGCGGTGGCCGCGCCGCTGTCGGCCAAGCTGCGTGCCGGCGTGCACGGCCGCCGTGGTGCCGTGGACCGGCTCACCGAGTGGGCACAGACCGCGCGCGACGCGCGGCGCTCACTCGTGTGGCTGCACGCGCCGTCGGTCGGCGAATCCCTGATGGCCAAGGCCATCATTGCCGAGCTGCGCGCCCGCGTGAAGGACGTGCAGGTCGTGTTCACGCATTTCTCGCCTTCGGCGGAACGGGTCGCCCAGCAGGTCGGCGCCGACATTGCCGGCTATCTGCCGTGGGACACGCACTCCGCGATGCAGCGTGCGTTGACTCTGCAGCCGGGCGTGATCGCGTTCGTACGGACCGAAATCTGGCCGGCGCTGGTGCGGGCCTCGGCCGCACGCGGCAGCCGCCTTGCCCTCGTGAATGCCGCGCTTGCGCCGAACTCGAGCCGGCTGCGCGGCACCTCGCGCTGGCTGCTCGGCGGTGCTTACCGCCAGCTCGACCGTGTTGGCGCCATCGCACGGCCCGATGCCGAGCGGTTCAGCCGGCTCGGCGTCGACCCCGCACGGGTGAGCGTCACTGGCGACGCGCGCTTCGACCAGGTTCATGCGCGTGTGCAGCGGCTCGACCGCGAGCAGCCGCTGCTGAAGCGGCTCCACGACGATCGCTTCACCAGCATCGTTGCCGGCTCGACCTGGCCGGCCGATGAGGCCGAGCTGATCCCTGCTTTTGCGGCGGCGCGCAAAGGTTCACCGCTTCGCCTGATCATCGCGCCGCACGAGCCGGACAGCGGTCATCTGCGCGGCCTCGAGCAGCGCCTGGATGATGCGGGCGTGCGGCATGCCCGCCTCGCGGAGATCGAAGCCTCCGAGCGCGCACTGCCGGATGTGGTAGTCGTCGATCGGGTCGGCGTGCTGGCGGATCTGTATGCGATTGCGACCGTCGCGTACGTCGGCGGCGGCTTTCACGGCGCGGGTCTTCATTCCATCATCGAGCCGGCCGTGCTGGGCGTGCCCGTCATCTTCGGGCCCCGTCACGGCAACGCACGCGAGGCGGACGAGCTGGCGGGAAGGGGAGGCGGCTTCGTCGCGAGTGATGGCCAGACATTCGCATCACTGGTGCTCGATCTGGCGGACCGACCGATTCACCGCAAGACGGCAAGCGCTGCGGCACGTGCGTACGTGCTCTCGAAACTGGGCGGGGCGCGCAGAAACGCCGAGCTGATTGCCGGCCTCTTATGAGATGCTGAGGTTGCAGAGAACAGCTTTTACACGCGGAGGCACGAAGACTCTGAGGGCGCTGAGATCGCGGAAATCGGCAGAGATGCACCGGATAGCTGGATCGGGTTTTAACGTTAAAACCAGTGCCGGTATGTACGCTGCATCTGCGGCTATGCGAGACTCAGAGTTCTCGGCGCCTCCTGTCTCTGCGTGTGATGCTGTTCCCTCTGCTTTTACTGCCTGCTCTAACGCTCGCCTTCCGCTTGCGGCGGCCTCTCGAGCTGATGCACGGCGACTTCGGCTTCCTCATCGGGCCGCGTGAGCCGCTCCGGCTCGGGCGCTTCCTGCTCCTCGGCAGGACGAGGCGAGCCTCTGTGATCGCCCAGCCCGAGACCCATCGCCCGGCGCTTCCTGGATTTGCGGTTTAGAATACCCATGCTCCCATGCTCCCATGCTCCCATGCTCCCATGAGCACGATGTGGACCAGCTGGCTTTGATTCTGGCCGAAATGTCTGCGATCGCTCGAGCGTCGGACACGGAGATCTGTGGCGCACTGATCGGCGATAATGACGGCGTCATCGAAGCCGTTCCGCTCGTGAACCGGAGCGCTCGTGCGCGGGATGCGTTCTTCATCCCCGCCGAGGAGGTCTTGCGCGCCGAGCGGGAGGCCGAAGCGCGCGGCGCGCGGCTGGTCGGCTTTTATCACTCCCATCCGCGCGGCGACGCCGTGCCCTCGGGTTCCGACCTCGAACAGGCACTTCCGGGGTATATCTACTGGATCGCCTCGAGTGAAGGCGAGGTGCGCGCCTGGCGGCTGCGCGAGGATCGATCCGGTTTCGACGAAGTGAGTATCACGAATCGTGGCGACGGTTAGAATTCCCGCGGCCCTGCGCGACTACACGGACGGACAGTCCGCGGTCGCTGTCGCCGCCGCATCGGTCGCCGAGGCGCTCGAGCACGTCGCGCGCCGGCACCCGCGCCTGAGACGTCATCTCTATACCGAGCAGGGCGCCCTGCGCAGCTACGTGAACGTATTCGTGAACGAGAACGAGATCCGCAATCTGAATGGCGTCGACACGCGCGTGAGCGAGGACGATACGCTGCTGATCGTGCCGAGCATCGCTGGTGGCGAGGAGCTGAGCGCGGCCGAGCTGCAGCGCTACAGCCGTCACATCGCGCTGCCCGAGCTCGGCCTGGAAGGCCAGAAGAAGCTGAAGCGCGGCAGCGCGCTGATCGTGGGCGCGGGCGGCCTCGGCTCGCCGGTCGCGCTCTATCTGGCGGCGGCCGGCGTCGGCCGCATCGGCGTGATCGATTTCGATCGCATCGATGCGACGAACCTGCAGCGCCAGGTGCTGTACGGCACGTCGGATGTCGGTCGCGAGAAGGTGGCAGTGGCGACGCAGCGGCTGCGGGACCTGAATCCCGCCATTGACGTCGTCGCACACAATACGAAGCTGACCAGCGCCAACGCACTCGACATTCTGCGCGCCTACGATGTCATCATCGACGGCACCGATAATTTCCCGACGCGCTACCTGATCAACGATGCGTGCGTGCTGCTCGGCCGGGCGTACGTGTACGGATCCATCCTGCGCTTCGATGGCCAGGTCTCGGTCTTCGATGCGCGGCGCGGCCCGTGCTACCGCTGCCTGTTCAAGGAGCCGCCGCCGCCGGGACTCGTGCCCAATTGCGCGGAAGGCGGCGTGCTCGGCGCGCTGCCCGGCATCATCGGCTCGCTGCAGGCGCTCGAGGCCATCAAGCTGATCGGCGGCGTGGGCGAGCCGCTGGTCGGCCGTTTGCTGCTGTTCGACGGGCTGACCATGAAGTGGCGCGAGCTGCGGCTGAAGAAAAACCCGGATTGCGTGCTGTGCGGCGCGCGGCCGACCATCACGGGCCTGATCGATTACGATGCATTCTGTGGCATGACGAGTGAGGACATGACTGAAGAGCAGCAGGCGGTTGCCGAGATCACGGTCACCGCGTTGAAGGAGCGGCTCGATCGCGGCGAGCGCCCGATATTGATCGACGTGCGCGAGCCGTTCGAGTGGAAGATCGCCAATCTCGGCGAGTACGGCGCGAAGCTGATCTCGCTCAGGGATGTCCCGAGCCGTGCGGGCGAGCTGGATCCGCACGACGAGATCATCGTCTACTGCCGTAGCGGCAGCCGGAGCAGCAATGCGGTCGAATACCTGCAGTCGCAGGGCTTCGAGCACGTGCTGAACGTGAAGGGCGGCATTCTGGAGTGGGCACGCGAGATCGATCCGTCCATGCCGAGCTACTAGAGGGGCAGGGGGGTAGGGGAG
>JBQTJO010000386.1:0-5417 GCA_052387015.1 Gemmatimonadota bacterium | reverse complement strand
CATCGCTCTAATCGCTCTCATCGCTCTAATCGCTCTCATCGCTTATTTTGCGGTGTGCCTTCTCTCTATCTCACCAAAGAAGCTGTCCGGCGCATAAAGGCCGAAATTGCCAATGCCAGCGGCAACGAGGTCTGCTTCGTCGCGTCCGTTGGTGAAGATGGCGGCGTAACCGAGCCGCGCGTGGTCGCGCGCGGTCACAAGGCCGCCGTGCTCGCGGCCGTGCGCGACGCGGTGCCCGGTCAGCTGATTCTGCACAACCATCCAGCCGGCACGCTCGAACCGTCCAATGCGGATCTCGAGGTCGCGTCCCGCCTGTACGACAACGGACTCGGCTTCGCCATCGTCGACAACAACGCGCGCGAGCTGTACGTCGTGATCGAGCCGGCCCTGCCGAAGGAAGTCGTTCCGCTCGATCTCGAGATGGTCGCGGCCACGCTCGCGCCGGGCGGCGCCATCAGCGAGGCGCACGGCGCCTATGAAGATCGCCCGACGCAGCGCGACCTCGCGCGCGCGGTGGCGCGCGCCTACAACGATGGCGGTGTCGCCGTGCTCGAGGCCGGGACCGGCACGGGCAAGAGCGTGGCCTACCTGATTCCCGCCATCTACTGGGCGCTCGCGAATCGTGAGCGCACGGTTGTCTCGACCAACACCATCAATCTGCAGGAGCAGCTCGTGCGCAAGGACCTGCCCTTCCTGCAGCGCGCGCTGGGCGAGAAGTTTCGCTACGCGCTGGTGAAGGGGCGCGGAAACTATATCTCCATCCGCAGGGCCAAGCTGGCCGAGCAGACGCAGACGGTCCTGTTCGATGATGCGCAGCAGAACTCGCTCAACGCACTGCTGGAGTGGCTGAAGACCACCAGCGACGGCTCGCTGCAGGACTTGCCGTTCACGCCCACGCCCGACCTGTGGGACGAAGTCGTCTCCGACAGCGATGTCTGTCTGCGCGCGAAATGTCCGCACTTCGAGCAGTGCTTCTACCAGAAAGCGCGCCGGGACGCGGCGGCGGCGGATGTCATCGTCGCCAATCACTCGCTGCTCTTCAGCGACATCGCCGTGCGGCGCGCGCAGGGTAACTACACCGCGCCCGCCGTGCTGCCGCCCTACAAGCGCGTGATTCTCGACGAGGCGCACAACGTGGAAGAGGCCGCGACCGACCATCTCGGCGCCAGCGTCACGCGACGCGGTCTGCTGCGCATCCTGAACCGGCTGGACAAGCGCGGCAAGGGGCTGCTCGGTGCGTTCGAGACGCGGCTGCTCTCCGGCCGCGAAGACATCCTGCAGCACAACGCGCTGCAACAGATTGTGCGCCTGCGGCCGCTGGTCGACGATGCGCGCGAGCAGAGTGCCGAGCTGTTCCGCTTCGTGGCTGAGCTGACCGCGCGCATGGATGACGGTGTGCTGCGACTGACGGACGAATTCGCGGCATCGCCGCAGTGGACGCACGGGATGGACGTCGCGTACGAGAACGTGCTCGCTTCGCTGTCGGCGCTCGGGCGCGGCATCGAGCAGCTGCGCGACAGCGTGATGGTCGATCGCAACTGGTCCGACATGTTGACCGAGCAGCTGGTGGAGCTGCACGGCGCGGCGGCGCGCGTGCGCGGCGCGGCCGAGGGATTGCGGCTGGTCTTCACCGGCGAGGGCGCGCAGACGCCACTGGTCCGCTGGCTCGAGCGGCGCGGCGGACGCGAAGTCAATCATGCCGCGCGCGCGGCGCCGGTCGAGATCGCCGATTCGCTGCGCGAGGCGCTGTTCGATCGCGTCGAGACCGTCGTGCTGACATCCGCGACGCTCGCCACGCGCGACGGCTTCTCCTTCGTGCGCGGCCGGCTCGGCATCACGAGCGGACTGCGCGTGCGCGAAGCGGTCTACAGCTCGCCGTTCGCCTACGACGAGCAGGCAATGATCGCGATCCCGAACGACGTGCCGGCGCCGCGCAGCGAGGACCAGCCCGAACAGATTCGCATTAGCGCCGAGATCGTCGCCGATTTCGCCGAGATCACCGATGGCGGCATCTTCGTGCTCTTCACGTCCTACCGCGCGCTGAAGCTGGTCGCCGCCAGTCTGCGTAAGGCGGGCATCGAGCGGCGCTGGCCGCTCTTCGTGCAGGGGGAGCAGGCACGCGCGCGGCTGCTCGACGCGTTTGTCGCCGCGGGGCGCGGCATCCTGCTCGGTGTCAGCTCGTTCTGGGAGGGCGTCGACGTGCCGGGCGATCCGCTGCGCGGCATCGTGATTCACAAGCTGCCGTTCAAGGTGCCGACCGAGCCACTCACCGCCGCGCGCGTGGAAGCCATCGAGCGCAACGGCGGCAGCAGCTTCATGGAATACATTCTGCCGCATGCGGCGCTCCGGCTGAAACAGGGGTTCGGCCGTCTGATTCGCGCCAGCACGGACCGCGGTGCGGTCATCCTGCTGGATCGACGGGTTCTCGAGAAAGGCTATGGGCGCTACTTTCTCGAGACGCTGCCGGAGGCGCCCGCGCGCACCGGTGCCTGGATCGAGCTGTCCGGGCAGCTACTCGCGTTCTACTCGGGACGGCGCACGAATTAGCCGACTATGCTGACGAGAGCACCACGCCGCCCGAGCAAGATCGTTTGCGTGGGCCGAAACTATGCCGCGCACGCGCGCGAGCTCGGCCACGAGCTGCCCGAACGTCCTTTGCTGTTTCTCAAGCCGCCGAGCGCCGTCATCTCGAACGGCGAGCCCATTATCCTGCCGCTCGATTCGCAGCAGGTCGACTACGAGGGCGAGATCGGCTTGATTATCGGCCGGCGCGCGCGCAACATCGCGGAAGCCGAGGCGCTCGACGCGCTGGCCGGCTACGCGCCGCTGAACGATGTGACGGCGCGCGACCTCCAGCGGCTCGACGTGCAGTTCGCGCGCGCGAAAGGGTTCGACACGTTCTGTCCGGTCGGCGAGATGATTGCGGCCGCCAAAGTCGAGCAGTGGCGCGATCTGGAGGTGAGGTGCCGGGTCAACGGCGCAGTCCGGCAGCACGGACGTGCCAGCGACATGGTGTTCGGGATGCCAATGCTGATCTCCTACATCAGTCGTATCATGACGCTCGAGCCGGGCGACATCATCGCGACCGGCACGCCTGAAGGAGTGGGCCAGCTGTTTCCGGGCGACGTCGTCGAAGTCGAAATCGGCGGATTCGAGGTGCTGCAGAATCCCGTGATCGCGCAGGAAGAAGAGGGTAGATGGTGACGACTCAGCTGATCAATGTGGCGGACCGATTCAAGACGTTTCCGCCTTACCCGCTGGCGGACGTTCCGAATATCAAGCGTGACCTGATCGCGCGCGGCGTCGATGTCATTGACCTGGGCGCCGGCGACGCGGATCTCGCGCCGCCACCCGCTGCCGTGCAGACAGTGCAGCGCGTGGTGACCGATCCGGCGATGAGCCGGTACGGCTTTCAGCTCGGTCTGCCCGCGTACCGTGAGGCAGTGTCGGCGTGGATGCGCAAGCGCTTCGGTGTCGATCTTGATCCGTACCAGGAGATCATTCCGCTGGTCGGCTCGAAGGAGGGGCTCGCGCATCTCGCTTTCTGTTACGTGGAGCCCGGCGATGTGACCATCGTGCCGGATCCCGGTTATCAACCGTACATCGGCGGCACACTGCTGGCCGGTGGCACCGCTTATACGGTGCCGCTGCGCCCGGAAAACGATTTCCTGATGCCGCTCGATGAGCTGCCCGACGAAGTCGTCCAGCGCGCGCGCATTCTGTACCTGAATTACCCGAACAATCCGACCGCGGCCATCGCATCCCGGGCATATCTCGAGAGCGCCGTGCGCTTCTGCCAGGAGAACGGCATCCTGCTGGTGTACGACAATGCGTACAGCGAGATCGCGTTCGATGGCTACCGTCCGCCCAGCATTCTCGAGATCGAGGGCGCGCGCGACGTCGCCGTCGAATTCCACTCGTTCTCCAAGACGTACAACATGACGGGCTGGCGACTCGGCTGGGCCGCCGGCTCGCCGGCCGTGATCTCCGCGCTCGCGCGTATCAAGGCGTTCGTCGACACGGGTCAGTTCCTTGCCGTACAGGCAGCAGGCAAGGCCGCGCTCGAGAGCTACGACGAATGGGTGCCCGGCAACGTGGAAACGTTCCGGCAGCGTCGCAATGCACTGGTCGCCGCCATGCGCGAGGCGGGCTTCGAGGTCGAGACACCGGCCGCGGCCATGTATCTGTGGGTGCCGATGCCGCAGAACCAGCCGTCGGAGCCCTTCGCGCGCAGGGCTTTGCTCGACGAAGGTGTCGTCATCATGCCGGGCTCGGCGCTCGGCCCCGGTGGTGAAGGCTTTTTCCGGGTCGCGCTCACGCAGCCGGTGCCGCGCCTGCAGGAGGCGGCGCAAAGATTGGCCGAACTGCTGTAGCCGGAACCGCCATTTCAGCGCGGGTTACTAGAAGCATCCGGCACCTCGAGGAGCACACGTGGAAGTAAAAAAGACTGAGCTCTTCGGTACGCTGCTGGCGAGCAAGCCGCCGAAATCCCGATCGCGCGGCGCAATCGCCGTGGCGGTCGTGCTGCACATTGCCGTGGTCATACTCCTGATCGTCGTGACGAAACCCTTCGTGCCGACCCTCGCTAACAAGCTCTTCGAACCGATCACCATCATCGTGCCGGAAGAAGCGCCGCCGGTTCTGCGCTTCCCGCAACCCGCACCCGCGCCCTCGACCGCGCCCGCGCCCGCAGAACCCCGCGCCCTCGACCGCGACCGCGCCCGCGGAAATGCCCCAGAGCTGATCGTAGGCCCGATCACGCCCGGCATACCCGAGCCCGTGCCCGGCCCGGAGACGCCCGAGCCTTTGGATGCCGGTGGCGGCGGCTCGCTCGCCGATCGGCTGCGGCCGCAGGTCATCGACCCGCGCCTGAGCGGAAGCGGCACCTACTCGCTGCCGCCCGATGCCTCGCCGGCCGCGGGCGTGCGTGCGCGCATCGCGCAGAGTCTGGGTGCCTACAACGATTCGGTTGCCGCCGAAGCGGAGGCGCGCCGGCGCGCGCTGGATTGGACCATCAGGACGAAGGACGGCAAGCGCTGGGGCATCGGCCCGGACGGCAAGATCCACCTCGGGGACATTACGCTGCCGCCGATCGTGGCGTTCACGCCGCCGGCCGGGCGGCGCGACGAGATCAACAACCGCAATCGCGATTTTGCGGAGCTGGAGCGGCAGGCCAACTCGGAGATCGGCCGCCAGAGCTTCAATCAGCGCGTGAAGGCGATTCGCGCGCGCAAGGAGCGGGAGCGGGAGGAGAAGAAAAAGGCGACTGAGAACGCGCCGATATCGGAGCGATGAGAGGGTTATAGAGCGATGAGAGCGATCACCCGCGCTCCCATCGCTCCCATCGCTCCCATCGCTCCCATCGCTCCCATCGCTCTTATCGCTTGAATACCGCATCAGCCGGCTGCGGCCGGCCC
>JBQTJO010000385.1:0-1638 GCA_052387015.1 Gemmatimonadota bacterium | reverse complement strand
CCGATGCCCTCGATCATCAGGTCACCGACGAAAAGGGCAAGGCCGAGCACGAGCAGCGCCACGCCGGCCCAGTTCACAGGCAGACTGCCGAACGCGACGAACGCCATGATCAAGGAGACCAGGCCGGTCACGCCCGGGAAGATCATGCCCGGATTGTACAGCTCAGCGATAATGCCGATAAAGCCGATCATGAACAGCAGGTATGCGATGTTGGGATCGGTGATGGCGTGAACGATTCGTTCGGGCAGACTCATCGGGCGCTCGATCACGCGCGCGCCGGCCACGCGCATGACGACCGTGCCAGCCCTGGTCTGCACGCTTCGGCCGTTCAGGCGCGCCAGCAGCGCGTTGCGATCGTCGGCGACGAACTCGACGACATTGGCTTTCACCGCCTCCGCCGCCGTGATGGAGATGCTGCGGCGAACCGCGAGCTCCGCCCATTCCGCATTGCGACCGTGCCGCTCGGCAAGAGCGCGCGCCAAAGCGGCGGCATCACTGACCATTTTCTGCGCGAGTGTGGTATCCGGTTGCTGCGATCCGAGAGTCACGGGATGCGCGGCGCCGATGTTGGTGCCCGGCGCCATGGCGGCGACGTGGGCCGCGAGTACGAGGAACATGCCGGCCGATGCGGCGCGCGCCCCCGGCGGCGCAACATACGCGACGACGGGAACGCGGGAGCCGAGAATGGCTTCGATCATGCCGCGCAGTGAGGTCTCGAGACCACCCGGCGTGTCCAGCCGCAGCACCACTGCCGTTACGTCTGCTGCCGCCGCATTCTCGAGCTCGCGCTCGAGGTAGCGAGCGGAGAGCGGGTTGATTACACCGTCGATGGTGAGTAGCCGGATCTCCGGCGGGTCGAGCGCTTGCGCGTAGAGTGGCGCGGCGGAAACGCCCACGATGAGCAGCGTCACCAGCATGATCATGCCGGGCCCGCGCAACAAGAATCGCGCCGTTCTCGCTTCGGAACGTGCTTGCTGCCGTGCAAGCCGAGCCCTGAGCCGAGCATCCCTTTGATGCGGCCGGCGCCGCATGCACCGGAGCGCAGTATTGCGCTGCTCACGGATCTGTACGAGCTGACCATGATCAACGCGTACTGACGTGAGCAGCTGTTCGACGACGCCGTTTTCACGCGCTTCGTCCGCCGGCTTCCGAAACCCGCAATTTTCTGCTCGCGTGCGGCCTCGAGGACGCTCTCAGCGAGCTGGCCCGCACCACCCCAAAAATTCTCGACTCTGCCGGACTCGACGGAGTCGAGATCTTCGCGACTGGCGGTCTGGACGAGCACGAGATCGAGCGCATCGTCGAGAGCGAGGCGCCCAGCAATGGCTTCGGCGTGGGCACCGGCATGGGCGTTTCCACCGATGCACCCGCGCTCGACATCGCCTACAAACTTGCCGAGTACGGCGGCCGCCGCGTATTGAAGCTGTCCAGGGGCAAGCCGATTCTGCCTGGAGAAAAGCAGGTGTTCCGCAGCATGGACCAAGATGTGGCGGTGCGCGACGTCGCAGATCGCAGGGCTGCCGCAACGGCTGCGCGGCAACCAACCCGCGGAGCCGGCGGACCCGGTCGAGGTGAGCCGCGAGCTGAGTGTGCTTCAGCGGGAGGTCGGTGAGCGCGTGCGGTGAACGGCAGGGGGGC
>JBQTJO010000384.1:0-22062 GCA_052387015.1 Gemmatimonadota bacterium | reverse complement strand
CTGAAAAGCGGGCGGTGGTTCACCCATGTCAGCCCGTTTTTCAGCAACCTGCTAGTCCGGTTTTCGAATCCGGTTTTCGAATCCGGTTTTCCAATCCGGTTTTCTAGTCCGGTTTTCCAATCCGGTTTTCGAATCCAATTTTCGAATCCGGCTTTCGAATCCGGCTTTCGAGTCCGATTTTCGAATCCGGCTTTCGAAACCAATTTTCGAATCCGATATTCGAATCCGATTTTCGAATCCGGTTTTCCAGTCTAAGAGGGGACTGGGGCGCCAAGACGGTGGATTACCGGCCGGATGGTAGTAACCAGGAAGAGATGCAGCGGTGGCATCATGACCTAAACTTCCGAATTATGGTCCGCCTTGAAGTTCGGATTAGGCCATCGCTGCGTCTCCGTACACCGCGGTACTGCTCAGGCCAAGTGGCGGGCCGTGGCCAGGCGATATCCTACAAAATGCCCGACGCGCGAACGCCGGGCGGCTACTATCATTGGTGCCGGCAACAACTCCCTTAACCAACGAGAGGCTCAAATGTTCAACCGCAACTCCCTCAAGCTCGGCCTGACCGGCGCCCTGTTCGTCATGATTCTCGGCGGCTTTACCGCCTGCAGTGACGAAGGCCCGACCGCGCCGGCGCCGCAGTACACCGACAGTGCGACCTGCTGGGTCGAAAACAACCAGCTCGTCTGCAACTAGACGCCTACCGGTCACGTCGCTACTGGAGTGCTGAGAAAACCGTGCTTCGAAGCACTCCTGCGCGACCCGACGGGTTTTTCTCGACATATCTGGTGATAACGGCGCGAGCTTCTTCGCTCCGTCCAATTTCGAGCAGCGCCCAAGCTTTGTAAGGCTGGATCACCTCCGCCATCGCCTCGGTTTCGCTCGCTCCGAGCAGAGCCAACGATTGAGCTGTGTTGTCTGCCTTCGCGTGCACGACCGCGAAAATAGAATTCAAGAGCGGGCGGAACGGTGCATTCACCGGAATCTCATCTATCCGCGCGATAATCTCATTAGCGCGGGCAACGTCGGCTTGTGAGGGTGCATCGCTTCGTGCGATCAGCTGCAGCGCACAATATCCGCCTACCCAGCTGTCGCCGGATCGCCGCGAAATGTCGGCACACCAGCGCGCGGCCGCGTTGAGATCGCCGATCTCCAGGGATGCGGTTAGCAGGCTGGCCGTCACGGCGTCCGCGACCTCCAAATAGGTATCCGCGGCATACGCGCGCTCCGCGGCCCAGTACGCCTCGTTGAATTCTCCTTTAGCGATCAGAATCGAAGCGAGCGCGCTCCATGCGCGTCCGCCCCGTGGATTCAGTCTTACCGTGGCGCGCAGGAACTCCTCGGCTTCCGAGCGGTGACTCGCCGTTTCGTGAGGATGCGCGTTTCTGAACCACAGGTCGTACTCGAGCAGACCTCTTATCTCGAGCGCCGCTGCGTTACGCGGATCAATTTCGATCGCCGCATCTGCTAATTCGACTCCACCCGTACTGACGCTTGCTGAAAGACCTCTGTCCTGATGCGGCGGAAGCAGATGTATCCAAGCTTTTTTTCTGGCGATCTCCGCCCTTTCAATGTAAAGATCCGCCCGCCGTTCCCGAGCCAGCGCATCCTTCAACGTGGCATCGACCCGGTCGAGCGTGACGAGTGCGTATTCGGACTGTCCATTGTCCCGCAGCGAGTCCGCACGGATCCGCGCCAGTATGGCCTCACTCAGCACATGCGCATTCTCACCGCGCAACGCCGCGATCTGCGACATGCGCAGGTGGCGTCCCATGGCCTTCCGCGCGAACTCCGCCATGTCGAGCCCGAGCGCATGCAGCGATGCCGCGTCGTCCGCCTCCGCGCGGAAGGACGCGCTGCGCACGATCGTGCCGGTCGGAATCTCCACCAGGCTCGCGCTCACGCGCAGCTCACCATTCAGGTTCGCGACTTCGGGACGAAGCACGTAGTGCGCGTTCGCGGCATTCGCGCCCGGCGCGGTCGCATCGGCAAAGACCGTCAGGCGCGGCACCGCGACGAGAGCGGCGGACGCGCCGGACATAATGGTGGACACGGCATCGCGCAGCGCGACGTCGAAACCCTCCGGCGCATCAATCATCACCGACGCATCGTTCCGGGGCGCTGTCGTCCGGCCGGTGCGCGTGCCGACGCCCCAGAGTGAGAGGAATGCGACCATCAGGATGGTTGCGCCCGTCAACGTGCGGCTGCGCTTGCGGATTTCCTGCCAGGGCAGGGTTCGGAGTCGCGCCGCGGCGGGTACGGGCACCGCCGGCTCGATCTGCGCGGGTGCTTCAACCTGACCGCTGCGCCGGATGCGCTCGGCCAGCTCGCGCGTCTTCTGCGACGGCGAGGTTTCGAATTCGCTTTGCAGTTTGCGCGCGAGGCCGTCGTACGCGTCGAGCGCGCCGGCCCGGTCGTGGATCGACTCGAGGAATTCCATCAGACGACGCGTCGCGCTCTCGCTGTCCGCCGCCAGCTCCACGGCGCGCCGGGCCAGCGCGGCGGCACTCACCGGCTGACCGTTCTGCCTGGCATGCTCCGCCGCGCTCCAGAAGACGTCCGCCGCGGTGCGCCGCAGCCCCTGGCGCGAGCTTTCCAGCCACTGATCGAATTCCTGGGCGCCGGAAACGAAGAAGCCGGGGAGCAGCTCGCCGCCATATGCGGCGGCCGCCGCCTGCAGGTCGCCGGCCTTCGCGGCCGCCAGAAACTGCGCGGCGTCGCATTGAACGAGGTCGGTATTGAGCGCGAGGTCCTCGTTGCCACGCGCGAGGATCGCGTCCCGGCCGAGCGAGCGCCGCAGGAAATGAATCGCCTGGGACAGGGCGCGCCGGCCATTCTCCTGGCTCATGTCCGGCCAGAACACGCCGAGCAGCGTGTCGCGTTTGACCATCGCCTCGCGGTCCGCCAACCCGAGATAGACCAGCAGCGCGAGGCGGCGCGGCTGCTGCAGCACCGAGTTGATGTGGGCGCCGGCTGCATCACGCAGCTCCAGCGTTCCGAGAATGTTCAGACGGTATGCCATACCCGATTTCCCCAGGCGGCACAAGCTCTTTCCTGAGCGGTAAGAGGCAGGTGACAGCCCGCTTGTAGACTCACTTCGCGTATCGGCAAATTCGCCGGCCCGCTGGTTTTAAGAGTATTGGAGACTCAAATATGTCGACAGGCGTCCTCGCCTACAAGGAATCCCCCGCGGCTCTGGCCGAGGTGCTCGATCTCGACGAGCGGCTCTGGGACCATATCCGGATTGCGACGTCGCTGGTCGACCGCCAGCGCCAGCACCGCGGCAGCCCGGCGGGGGCTGCCTCCGCGGTCATGGTGCGGTCGCAGGACGGTGAGCCGGTGGTCGTGGTGCTGGTGGATCGGGGCACCGAACCGCCGGCCGGCGGCGCGGCCGACATTCGCCAGCGTTTCGGTCTGACCGCCCGCGAAAGCGACGTGGCGCGGCTGCTCGCCGAACGACTGTCCTGCCGGGAGATCGCCGAACGGCTCGGCATGGGCTTCAGTACCGCCCGCACGCATACCGAGCGGGTGCTCACCAAACTCGGTGTCCGCAGCAAAAACGACGTACGGCTGCGGATCCAGGGGACGCCATGAGCGCGCGCCACACGATCGTGTTCGTCGAAGACGAGCCGGCGGTGCTGGCCGTCATACAGCGGGTGCTCGAGAAAGCGGGCTATACCGTGCTGGCGTTCGCGGACCCGATCAATGCGAATGACTACCTGCAGCGGGCGGCGCCGCCGTCACTGCTGCTGACGGATGTGGTGATGCCGGGAATGAGCGGCTTCGAGCTGTGCGACGCCGTCCGTGCGCGTTTCCCGGGATTGCCGGTTATCTTTACGTCAGGCTATCCGCTCGAGACGCTGCCAAGTGCCCGGACGGCGCTGCCGGAGAACAGTTGTCTGATATCGAAACCGTTCGGGCTGGCGCTCGTGCGGGACACGATCGCCGAGCTGCTGGAGCAGAGCGCGGTTATCGGGTGAGCGATCCTCGGCTAGTGACGGGACACTAGCCGAGGATCAGATGCAGATCCCCGAACTCGTGCCACAGATACCGCTGCCGCAGCGCGGCCTCGTACGCGAGCTCGAGATGCTCGCGTCCGGCCAGCGCTTCGAGCATGGAAAGATGCGAGGCCGTCGGCTCGTGAAATCCCGTTAGAATTGCGTCCACCGCATGCACACCGCGCTCCGGTGTGATGACGACGTCGGTCCACCCGCTTCCCGCCTGCACGCGCCCGTCCGGCGCCGCCACCGTCTCGAGTGCGCGCACCGCCGTCGTGCCGACCGCAATGATCCGCTTCCCCGTCGCGCGCGCATGATTCACCGCTTCTGCGGTTGCCGCCGGCACGCGGTAGCGTTCGGGATACGGCGGCTCGTCCGCGTCAGGACTCGACACCCCCGTGTGCAGAACCACCGGCGCAATGCGCACGCCCTTGGGCTGCAGCCGGTGCAGAATGGCAGGCGTGAACGCCCGCGCCGCCGATGGCATTTCCGCGCTGCCGGGCTCCGCTGCGAATACCGTCTGGTAATAGGAGAGCGGCCACGCTTTCGGCACGTATGAATAGCGGATCGGCGATCCGTGCTGCGCGGCGTAACGCAACGTGCTGCTCGGCAGCGTCAGCTCCGCAATCCACAGTCGCGTCCCTTTTGCGGACGTAACGTACGGCTCGATCAATATCGCAGTGCCGCCCTCAGGCAAGTGAACGCGCTCACGAGCGTCAGCAGCCAGCAGCGGCATCAATCCCGAACGCAACTCCACAACCCAGCGACGTCCGGACAGCGGCGCCGACAGATGCAGCAGCACGTGGCTCGTGCCGCCATCGCGCGCTTCGCGTCTGCCCGCGAGCGCCGCGCTGATCGTCGCGCTGGTGTTGACCACCAGCACATCACCCGCGTGCAGAAAGTCCGGCAGATGAAAGAAGCGCGTGTGTGTGATGACATTGTCGCCGACGCGTGTCACCATCAGCCGAACCTCGTCACGCGCGAGGCCGCGTGCTTCCGGCGGCTCGCGCGCGGCAAGCTCGGCAGGAAGCTGAAAGTCGAGCGCCGCCTGCAACGTGCTCATGCGACCTCGACGATCGCGGGGCCGAGCTCCGCCGCCACATAACGCCCGCTCGGCAAATCTCCTTCGAGCAATGCGACGAAGGCCGGTACGCGCACTTCCGGCAGCGGCCGATCGCTGATGTCTTCACCCGGAAAGGCGGCCTGGTGCATGTCGGTGCGCAGGTCGCCGGGATCGACCCAGTAGATTCGCAGCTCCGGATTCTCCGTCGCGAGCACCGCGGACACCTGCTCGAACGCCGCCTTGCTCGCGCCGTAGCCGCCCCACCCCGCATAGGCATTCACGCCGGCGTCGCTGGTCACGTTGATGATGCGCGCGCCCTGCTTCAGCTCCGTTCGCACCGCCTGCACTACGCCCAGTGGTGCGACGACGTTCGCCTCCAGCACCTCGCGCAGCACCGGCAGCGGATATTCGAGCAGCTCGGGTTGCGGGCTCGGGCCGAGCGCACCCGCATTGTTGATCACCGCATCGAGTCCGGCGTGGCCACGCGCGAGCACGGCCAGCGCGTTGCGATGCGCGGCGTCGGTCACATCGCCGGCCAGAGCCGCGACATGCGTGCGTGCTGCCAGCTCGTCGCGGACGGCGCGCAGTCTGGCCGGATCGCGCGCGGTGATGATCAGATTCCAGCCGCGCGCGGCGAGAGCGCGCGCCAGCGCGAGGCCGAGGCCGCGCGACGCGCCGGTTATGAGGACGGTTCGGTGGCGTTCGTGGCTCATGGTAGCCTCCCGGTTGACAGACCCAGGTGGAAGCTACAAGTTAAAGTTAACTTGAAGTCAAGACCGGCACGAAACGCCGCCGCCAGACGACCATGGAGAGCTTTGGCAGAGCTACTGACGATCAGTGAAGTCGCACGCCGCAGCGGCGTCGCATCCTCCGCGTTGCGGTTCTATGAGGAGCGGGGGCTGATTCGCTCGGAGCGGACCGGCTCGGGACACCGCCGCTTTGCCCGCCCGGTGCTGCGCCGTGTCGCGTTCATCGTCTTCGCGCAGAAGGTCGGCCTCTCGCTGGACGAGATCGCGGTCGAGCTGGCGAAGCTGCCGCCGGATCGCGCGCCGACCGGAGCGGACTGGTCGAAGCTTAGCGCGACTTGGACATCACGCATTGATGAGCGCATTGCGGAGCTTCAGCGGCTGCGTGCCGGTCTCACCGCCTGCATCGGCTGCGGTTGCCTGTCGCTGAAGTACTGTCAGCTCTCGAATCCAGGCGATCGGGCAGCCCGCTCCGGACCGGGTCCGCGCTACTGGATCGGGGACCGTCCCGCGCAGGCGGAGGGGCGTGGTTTCACTGTTCAGTAGCGTCCGATTCAAGCATGTCGTCATCGCAAATGCGCCATCCCGGGTCGGCCCGGAATGGCGCACTCTTCTTTCAGTCTTGCGAAACCGGGGGCTCGCGGCCCATACGGTGAAAGCGGCTTGCATGTGAATTCGAGTCGCTACTGAACAGTGAAACCACGCCCCCCATTCCGGCCGCGTGCGACTATTGAAAGCAGGTCCGAATGCGCTCGATCTGCCGGAGATGCAGAAGATCGTGCCCGGCATACAGGCGCATCATGTGGCCGAGACTCTCCTCGCCGCGCTCGGCGTGAACGCCGACCCGACGTAAGTCTTCCTCCGACGCGCGCCGCAGCAGCCGAAGATTTGCGCCGCGCAGCCCATCGAAATCCCGCAACGCCTGCTCCGCATCCGCTTCCTCGTAGTGAAGCCGCTGCGCGAATGCATCCTGATCGTAGCCGCTCAACGGCGGCCGCTCGTGCGCAAGCACCAGCCGCAGTCGGTATCCCCAAACCAGCTCGGAGTCGGCCAGGTGCTGCAGCACGTGCCGCACCGACCATTTTCCGGGCGCGTCCGGCTGAACCAGTTGTGCGGGGGTGACACCGGCGGTGCGGCGCCGCAGCTCGGACTCGGTGCGGGCGAGAACGTCGAGCGGATCGCGATTTCCCAGCAGCTCGAGCAACGCGGCAACGTAGGTCGCGGTTTCTTCCGCGTTCGCGGTCGCCGGATTCGTAAAGACCGACATGATTACCGCATCATCTCGTATTTTCCACGCACGCCGTCCGATCCGGGAAACACGCGGTCGGCCTGCGCGTTCGACAGATCGAACGTGGCCGCGATCGCGCCCTTCAACACCGCGCGCGTGTCCAGCGTCGGCTTCACGTCGCGCCCTTCGAACAGCGCGCGTTCGCCCAGCCCCGGCCAGTCGGCCATGACGCTGGAGCGCGCCACCTTCGGCCCGATCACGAAGCCGGCGCCGGCCGTGCCGTGGTCGGTGCCGCGCGTGCCATTCGGCCGGGCTGTGCGCCCGAACTCCGTCATGACGACGACGGTCGTGTCGGACCATGCCGTTCCCATTTCCGTCCGGAACGCGGCGAGTCCCGCTGCGAGCTGCCCGAGCAAGCGGTCCAGTGCGCCTCCTGCGAGTCCCTGGTTGGCGTGCGTGTCCCAGCCGCTGAATTCGACGGCGGCAACATTGGGTCCGGTGTTCTGCCGCAGGATTCTCGCGGCGGCCGCCATGAGTGGGGTGATGCCGCCGCGCCGCGCGTTGCCACCCGCCATCGCCTCCTCGCCTACCATGTTCTGTTGCTGTAGTGCGGCTTCGAACCGGCCGTGCAGCGTGCCGTCCGCGCGGTAGAGCACGGCGAGACGATCGAGATACGCGTCGTCGACGACGCCCAGCTGGGTGGGCGACCAGGTCTGCACATCGTAGGCTCCGGTCATCGAGCGAGGCATGCCCGACGCGATCGCGATGCCGGAGCGGTCGCCCGGCATGACTTGCAGCAGCCGGTTGAGCCAGCCGTCGGCTGCGCCGATGGGCTGGTCGAGGCCGGTCTCGAGAATCGCCTGGCCATCGAAGTGGCTGCGTGTGCGGAACGGAATCGCCATGGCGTGCAGCACGACCAGCTCGTCGCGATCCCAGAATCCCTTCAGTGGTGCCAGACCCGGCGCGAGCCCGAATTGATCGTTCAGGATGATGAGCTCGGATGCATCGAATGCGAGCGAGCCGCGCAGTCCGCGGTAGCCCGCATCGCCGTACGGCACGACCGCCGCCAGTCCGTCGAAGCCGCCGCGCAGCAGAATGAAAACCAGCCGGCCGCTCTGGCGCACGCTCGCGAAGCGCACGACCGGAAAGCCGAACGTGGCGATCCCGCCGTAGCACATGTTCTTCAGGAATTCACGGCGTTCCATCTCACCTCCACTGGAATGCGGGCCCGGCGATCGCGAGCGCGACGCGCTCGGCGGCCGGAATCGATTGGTCGGCCAGCAGCGCCCGCAGCGGATCACCCGCGGCGACATCAACGACTTCGAGCAGCACGCGCGGATCGACCTCGCGTCGATCGCGCTTTCGGTCCGCGATCGGCCGCGTGATGGTGCGCGCCGCCGCGACGTCGATTACCTGCAGCAGCACGCGCGGATCCGTAGTCCGATCCCGATCCCGATCCCGATCCCGATCCCGCAGCGGCCGCGTGATGGTGCGCGCCAGCTCCGCACGATTCAGCAACGAATCGGGATCCGCCCATTCGCGCGTCGTGTCGCCGAAACCCCTGGGCGCGGGTGGCGCCCAGAGCGGATGTCGCAGCTGCTGCATGACCGGCAGGATACGACCGTTCATCTCCTTCGCATCGAACGCGCGCAGCACGGCCACCATCCAGTCCTGCGGCGCGCGGAACTTGCGCGTGTCTTCCGCCCAGGCCTCCGGCAATTCGATGAGCGCATGCGCGAGCGCGCGCAGGTCGCCGTCCGTGTCGGCAAACACGCGCGCGATGCGGTCGACGGCCGGCGCCGGCGGCTCATCCGAGACGAAATGCGTGACCAGCTTCGTCGCAATGAAGTGCGCGGTGGCAGGGTGGCGGCACAGCGTGCGAATCGCCTTCTCGCCCTCAGCGATTCCATTCTCGGGGTAGCGTTCGCCGAGCAGTGTTTTGGTGCCCGGCTCGTGCAGCTCGGGCCTGAACGCGAAATCGGTGGGACCGCTCACGGACCAGCCGGTCAGGATGCGCGCCAGCTCGGTGACATCCTGTTGCGTGTAGCCGCCGTTCACGCCCAGTGTATGCAGCTCGAGCAGCTCGCGCGCGTAGTTCTCGTTCAGCCCGCGTTGCGTGCGCGCGCGACGCCGTGGTCGCGCGCCGCGCGAATTCGGCCCGATCGACTGGACGTTGTCGAGATAGAACAGCATGGCCGGGTGTTTCGCGGAGGCGAGCACCATGTCGTCGAAACGCCCGAGCACGTGCCGGCGAATGACGTCGCGCTCGTAACTGCCCGCGAGCGGCGCGACCGTCAGCTTGCCGGCCGCCGAAACGCAGAGATGATTCGACCAGAACGCGATCAGCCGCTCGACGTACGGCCGTTGGCTGCGCACGCGCTCGGACAGCGCGGCGCGGTTCTCCGAGGCCGCGATGCGCACGAGCCGCTGTCTCGCGTCGCGCCGCTCGCCTTCCTCGCCGCGGGTGGCCATTCGCAGAGCGCGCACCGCATCGGCAATTTCGCCCGGGGCTGCGCCCTCCGGCGCCGGCAGGGGCGGCGGTTCACCTTCGAGCTGCGCGCGCAGCCAGGCGCCCGGGTCGCTGACTCGGGCGCGCTCTCCCACGCGCGCTCCGAGCCCGAAGCGGTTCAGGGCACGTAATGTTCGATCCATATCCGATAGACGAGGAGAGCCGCCATTGCGTTAGGTAGCGGACCTGTTTGTCATGTTTTCATCTTGCCACCTGCACGTATGCCGGCCCCTCGACGAGGGGCGCGTGGCGCCTGCACAAACTGCGTTCTGACATGCGTAAAGCGGCCAACATGAAAGATGGAAAAGAGGTCCGGTGGCCAATATACGTGTTGATCGCGCGCCGGACCCGCCCGATCTTGTAGCTCCCTCATACCCGGATGATCATGAAGAAAAGCATTCTGGCCCTGCTGCTGCTCGCGCCGCTGACCATAGCGTCCGCCCAGCAGAAGCGCGCGCTCACGCCTGACGACCTTTACCGTCTTCACACCGCAACCGGTGCGACGGTCTCGCCGGACGGCCGCTGGGTCGTCTACGTGCACACCGCCATTGATTCCGCAAAGAACCGCTACGTGCGCGACCTGTGGGCGGCGACCAGCGATGGCCGCGCGCGCCGCCGGCTGACCTGGACGCCCGAATCCAACGAGGGCTCGCCCGCTTTCTCGCCGGATGGCAAGCACCTCGCGTTCGTCGCGCGGCGGGAAGGCGACGAGCGCGCGGCCGAAATCTACGTCCTGCCATTTACCGAGCCGGGCGAGGCGCGCCGCGTGACGGCGCTCGCTAAGGGCACTTCGCGGCCGGTCTGGTCCCCCGATGGAACGCGCATTGCCTTCACCATCGCGTTCGACACGAGCACGGTGGATAGCACGACGTCGAAATCAGCTCAGACACGGGCGGAGCGGCTGGCAGCCAATGCGAGGAAGAACGACCCGCGCGGCATGACGCGCCTGGACTACGTAGCGGAGCAATCCTTCCGGCAGGATCGCTGGACCCAGATCTACGTGGTCGATGCGCACGCCACGGACGCGGTTGCGAAGCGGATAACGAGCGGCGAATTCGACAGCGGCAACCCGGCGTGGACGGCCGATGGGCGCTCGATCGTCTATACCGCGTCACCTCCAAAGGGCGACTATCACGCCGATTACGAAATCGATGCGGATCTCTACATCATCGCAGCGGATGGATCCGGCACGCCGCGCAATCTGACGCCGGGCGGCCGCACCGGGCTGCGAGCGGGTGTCGCTGGCCGCGCCGACTTGTCCGGCGCGAGTGCGGGCTACAGCGAGTTCGGCGCGCGCTATTCGCCGGACGGCAAGTCGCTCGCGTATCTCCGGCGCGCGATCGGCGCGCACCTCACGGCCATGAACAGCGAACTCATCGTCAGCGATACGCTCGCAGAGAATCCGGTCTGCGTCAGCTGCTCGCTCGATCGCGACGTCGACGATTTCGCGTGGGATGCGCGCGGGCGCGTCTATTTCACGATGGCCGACCGCGGCGGCGTGCATCTCTATCGCGTGTCGCCGGAAGGCAAGCCGGAGGCGCTGCTGACGGGCCCACGTGGCGTGCTGAGCTTCGACATCGGCGCGAGCACGATCGCGTGGACGGAGATGCAGCCGGCACTACCCAGTGACGTCTACGCGTCCGGCCTCGACGCGAAGCGCGTGCGCCGGCTCACGGCTCTCAATGACTCGCTGCTCGCGGCCGTGCACGTGCAGCCGTACGAGGAGCTGTGGTATGCGGCCGCGGATGGCCGGCCGATCCAGGGCTGGATCGTGCGGCCGCCGGCCGGTGCGTCACGCAGCACGCCGCTGGTGGTCGAGATGCATGGCGGGCCGCACGTGATGTGGGGACCCGGCGAAGCGACCATGTGGCTCGAGTACCAGGCGCTCGCCGGTGCAGGCTACACCGTCTTCTTCTCCAATCCGCGCGGTAGCGACGGCTATGGCTTCGATCACAAGAAGGCGATCCACCGCAACTGGGGCGAGCTGCCGATGTCGGACGTGCTCATCGGCGCGGATACCGTGCTCGCGCGCGGCCTCGCCGATCCGGACCGGCAATTCATTACCGGCGGCAGCTATGCCGGTTACCTGACCGCGTGGATCATAGGACACACCAATCGCTTCAAGGCGGCGGTCGCGCAGCGTGGCGTCTACGACATGGTGTCGTGGTGGGGCATGGCGAATACGTGGCGTCTTTTCGAAAGCGAGTTCGCGACCGTGCCGTGGGAAGACCCGCAGCTCGCGTGGCAGGCATCGCCGATCGCGTACGCCGCCGAGATTCAGACGCCGCTACTGTTGCTGCATGGTGAACAGGACAACCGGGTCGGGCTCGGGGGTGTGCAGACGCTCTTCCGCATGCTCAAGGCGCAGGGCAAGGAAGCCGAGCTGGTGATGTATCCGCGCGAAGGTCACGAGCTGACGCGCTCCGGCGAACCGCATCATCGCGTCGACCACATGTTGCGCATTCTCGACTGGTTCGAGCGACACCGGCCGACGCCGTAGCTCACGCCGGCGCCGGCAACCCGCCAGCGACCAGAAAATCCTCGCGCGGAAAGAGGTGCGTCGCCCGCTCGAAGAAGTCGCGCCGCACCAGCTCGACGCCCGATTCGCGCGCGGCCGCGCAGTACCACGTCTCGAATGACCTGGGCGCGCGCCGGCCGAAGGCAGCCGCGGCGATGACAGCCACGTTGACGCCAGCTTCGACGTCGCGCGCGGAGCGATAGCGAAACGCCTCGACGCCAGCTGCGCGCAGCGCGCCGCCCAGCGCCTGCGTTTCCCGATAGTCGCTGCGGCTCGCGAGCACTGTTTCGTAGCGATTGAAAGGCGCACGGGTGAGATCGATACCTGCGGCCGTGCGCACCACGGCGCGAAATGCGGTCAGCTCGGTTTCCAACAGGCCGAGCTCGGCCGAGGTGCCTTCCAGAAAGAGCAGTCGATAGTACGCGACCTCCGCAAACGCCGTGCGTAACGTCTCCGAGCCGTACCAGATGCCCGGCTCGTTGCGCGTGCCGAACCGCGAGCCGTAACGCAGCGGCGGATAGCGAAACGGCGTGAAGAGCAGATAGTGCAGGTGTGCCGGTGCGCGCGGCGGCGGCTTGACGCCATCGATCAGCTGCTCGAGCAGCTGCTGCTCGGCATCCGAATCGACCAGCTTGCGGGTCGCGATCTGGTGCTGCGCTTCCACGACCCGCCACGGCTCCAGCCGCAGGGCGCGCTTGCTAGAGGCGCCCGCGCAACGCGTCCAGATACTGGACGACATCGACCAACCCTTCGACCGTGAAAATCCGCGCGGCCGGCACGCCGCCGAGGTGCGCATTGGGCGCGTGCAGCCAGGCGCGCGCTTTCGCTTCATCGCCGCCCATCAGCGCATCCAGGCTGCGGAACAGGCGCAGAAACAACAGCGCCAACTCGCCTTCCTTGCTGGCGGGATCAATGACGCGGCGCCCGCTCAGCCGCGAAACCGACGCCTCGCTCGCGCCGATGATGCTCGCCAGCTCGCGGTTGCGCAGGTCGAGGGCGCGCGCCGCGCGCAGCGCGGCCCTGGTCAGGACGGCGCCCGGATCGGGGCTGAAAGCCGGCGTGGGACGGTACATGGCATTTGCAAGATAATTGCTATAAACTTGCATATGCAAGACCAGGGCTGCTTTAAACTTCCCGCCGGCTGCCGGCATCCCATCACCAGTCGTTCACGCCAACGTTCCCAAGGGAGGACCCAATGTCCCGATCTGCACTGCGGAGCATCGTCGCACTCGCGCTCGGCCTGCCCCTGCTCGCCGCCGTCCATGCGGGCGGCTGGGCGACCGTCAGCGTCGAAAACCTGCCGGACAATCTGATTGCGGGCCAGCCCACCAATCTCACCTTCAGCGGACGCCAGCATGGCAAGGAGCTGCTCTCCGACCTGACGCCCACCGCGGTGATGCGCTCCGGTCGCCACGAGGTGAACGCGCGCGCCGTCGCAACCAACCGCAAAGGCTTCTACATGGTCACGCTGCGGCCGCCCGCGCCCGGCGACTGGGAGGTGACCATTCACCCGGGCTTCCACCGCGCCCAACTGAAGCTGCTGCCGATCCCCGCACTGGCAGGTCAGACACGCGCCGTCTCGTACTCGCCGGAGCAGCGCGGCCAGCGGCTGTTCGCGGCCAGGAGCTGCGTCAGCTGTCACGTGCACGCGCGCGTGCCTGAATCCGGCTATTACGACTTCGGTCCCGAGCTGACCACGCGCCGCTTCCCGCGTGAGTACCTGGAGCAATTTCTGGCGAATCCTGACGTGAAGCCGA
Source organism: Gemmatimonadota bacterium (assembly GCA_052387015.1). Lineage (GTDB taxonomy): Bacteria > Gemmatimonadota > Gemmatimonadetes > Longimicrobiales > RSA9 > CBJLQC01. The sequence continues at coordinate 8,246 of JBQTJO010000384.1, read as the reverse complement.
TCGCGCCGGGTTCGATGAGGATGCCAAACCCGCGTCTCGAGCCCGCGGAGATCGACGCGCTCATCGCATTCATCAACGACGTTCAGTCGAAGCAGGAGGTCAGCGCCGTACGTTAGCCGAGTCGTTGACGATCGAGTGAAAGGGACGCACAATGACGCGATGATGAAAGCATTCATTCGGGTCGACGCCGCGATGCGAATGTCTTTTCGATCATTCCGGAGTTCATTCCCGAGCACACGAGGTGAGGTCGCTATGCCCCTGTTTCTGCAGCGCCCCGAGGCGGGCGAGTACAACGCATACTATGACAAGTACATCGGCCTCGTGCCGGACAGTGATCTGATCGAGCTGCTGGCGCGCGGCGCGGATGAGACGATCGCATTACTGCGTCATCAGCCCGCGCAGTTTGCGGATAACGCGTATGCGGAAGGGAAGTGGACGGTGAAGGAGGTCGTGGCACACATCTGCGATGCGGAGCGCGTCTTCGCCTACCGTCTGCTGCGCATCGGCCGCGGCGACGCGACCCCGCTCGCGAGCTTCGACGAGAACGCGTACGTGCCGGCCGGTGAATTCCGGGAGCGCACGCTCGAGAGTCTGGTCGAGGAGTTCGCGGCCATCCGCCAGGCGACCATCGCACTGGTCGCCGGACTGCCGGACGAGGGCTGGAGCCGGAGCGGCGTGGCCAGCGACAGCCCGGTCAGCGCACGGGCCCTCGCCTACATCATTGCCGGCCACGAGCTGCACCATCGCGAGATCCTGATCTCGCGCTACCTGCCGGGGCTAGCCGCTTCTAGCTAAACGTGGAAAGGTCGACCGGATTGCCGCTCATCACGGCCTGGTGCGCGGCGATGCCGATCGCGGTCGCGCGCAGGCCATCCGCCGCCGTGCACACGACTGGCGCCCCGTTCGCGAAGCTCTCGACGAACGCGGCCAGCGAGTAGTACAGCGGTGGGTGCTCGAGCCCGGCGCCTTCCTTCAGTCTGCCCTGCGCCGCGAGCTTGGTCGCATCCGCGACCAGCACGATGCCCTCGTCGTTGTGGAAGTGCTGCCGCGTCGCGTACACCTCCCAGCCCTGCGTCGCCGCATCTGCTTCCTTGAACATCCAACCGTGCGTGCCCGCCAGCCGAACCGAGCCGTTGCTGCCGTTGATGACTTCATAAGCGCCGCCGTAGGAGTTGGCTAGCGTCGCCTGGTAGTTCATGACCACGCCGTCCTCCCAGACCAGCTGCACGGATACGGTATCCGGAATCGCGCGGCCGTCGCTGTAATGCCGGACCGCGCCGATGCCGCTCACGCGCACCGGATCCTTGTTGCGCATCCACACCGCGACATCGAACTGATGCGCGCCTTGCTCTCCCGGCAGTCCCAGCGATACGGCCGGATCCAAACGCCAGTTCAATGCGGCCGGCCCGGCGAAGCGCCAGCTCGTCTTGCGATGATACTGGCCGTAGATCGACGCGATGTCGCGCACCGAATCCGAGCGCGCGAGCAGCAGCGCGCGCTTGTAGATCGGATTCGCGCGCGCGTACAGGCCGCTCTGAAATACCGTGGTTGCCTGCGACGCCGCCTCCGCGATCGCGCGTGCGTCCTCCAGGCTCGCGGCGAGGGGCGCTTCACAGTACACGTGACGGCCGGCGGCCAGGGCCGCGAGCACAATTTCGTGGTGCAGGTGGGTCGGCGTGGCGACGACGACCGCTTCCACATCCGCGCGCTTGCTCAGCAGCTCGCGGAAATCGGCGAACGCTTCCGCGCCCGGCGCGCGCTCGCGTCCCGAGTTCAGACGCATCGGCAGCACGTCGCAGATCGCGGCGATCTCGACCGCCTCGATCTTGCGCAGCTCGTCGATGATGTCGCGCCCCTGCCGGCCCACGCCGATCACCGCGAGCTTGCGCGCGGCGCCGGCCGGGCGCGGCGTCGCCAGAGAGAGCTCCGGCAGCAGCGCAAAACCGGCGAGCGCACCGGCGCTCTGCACGAAGAAGTCGCGTCGATTGCTACTCATGCTCGACCTCGATGAAAGTCTGCCATTCGGCGCCCAATGCGGCCGGGCGCTCGCCCAGCACGGCGAGCGCCGTCGACCAGGCATCTGCCAGACACGCCGTCGGCCCGATCACGACCGCAAATCTGTTTTCCGGAATCGCTGCACCGTCGCGCGCGTCCCGAATGTGCGTCTCGCCATCCGGCAGCTGCTGCGAGAACGGGCGGGAAACGGATAGCGCGGCGTCACACAGGTCGACCCACGGCAGCTGGTGGCCGCGCGCGAGGCCGACGCGCCAGGCCTGCGCGTCCGGTGGCGAGCCGATGGCGAGAACCGTGCTGGTGCCGCCGTGCAGCAGTGCCGAGGTGATGCCGCCCGCGCGCAGAATGCCCGCCGCGCGGTCGAGCGCGAAGCCCTTCGCGATGCCACCCAGGACGAGCGTGACGCCCGGCCGGTCGAACGCGATGGTGAACGTGTCCGGGTCGAGAACGATGGCGCCGGTGCCGAGCGTGATGTCGAAGGCACCGCCGGATCGAATCGTGACGGCAACGGCGTCGCGCAACATTTCGAAGGTGGCGCGATCCAGCCGGACGGGCGAGCCGGCGGCGACCCGGTTGATGTGGGAGAGCAGACTGTCGCGCGCAAAGCGTGTGAGCCTGGCGTGCAACGCTTCGATTTCGCTGACGGCCTCCTCCAGCAGCGGACGGACAGCGCGCTCGTCATCACTGGCGACGACCAGCTCGAAGCGCGTGCCCATCGCTGCGGTCGCCGAGCGCACCGCCGCTGCGACCGTCGTGCTCAAATCGAGTCGGCCTTCATCCGCTCCGGATCGAAGCTGTACGCGCGGCCGTCCCACATCGAGCGGGTCGCCAGATCGACGATCGTCATGATCTTGGTGCCCAGCTCGATGTCCGAGAACGGTTTCGCATTGCCGCGCATGCACTCGATCCAGTGCGCGCGCAGCTGGTCCTGCGCGTCACCGTTGTCCGGACCCTCGAACACCTCTTCCTCGATTTCTTCCGCGAACAGCCGTTCCGGCCGCAGCGTCAGCTTGCGGCTCGCGACGTACAGGTTGGCTTTGTGCCCGCGGATCAGCGTCTCGAGGCCGACCTCGTTTGCCGTCGAGCCCGCCACGATCATGGTGTGCTCGCCCTCGAACTCGACGTTGATGTTGACTTGGTCGTGGTTCTCCATCTTCTTGTCGATGTAATGCCCGCCCGATGCAACGACGCGGGTCGGCCAGCCGACGTTGAGCGCCTGCACGAGCGGCGTCATGTGATGCACGAGCAGGTCACCAATGATGCCGGTCGAGTACTTGCGGTAGCGGCGCCAGCGCGCGTAGACCTCGGGATTCCAGTCCTGCTTGCCGAGCGGACCGCACCACATCCGCCAATCCAGGTTGACACCGGGCTGCCAGGCGGGGTCGATCTCGTAGTAGAGCCACTCGCCGTCCTTCGAATTGCGGCAGTAGCTGGTCTGGCTGAAGACCGGTTTGCCGATCTTGCCGGCCGCGATCACCTGCGCCGCCTGTTGATACGCGGGGTACGTGACGTATTGCGTGCCGACCAGCAGCAGCGCGTCCGGATGCGAGCGCACGACTTTGCGCAGCCGCAGCGCGTCCTTCAGGGTCAGCGTCATCGGCTTCTCGACGTATACGGCCTTGCCGGCGACGATCGCGTCTTCCGCGATTTCCGCGTGCCAGTGCTCGGGCGCGGCGATCAGCACGCCTTGAATCGACGGATCGGCGAGCAGCTTGCGATAATCGGTGTACATTGCAACGTCACGCATCACGATTGTCCCGCCTCCGCCTCCGCCTCCGCCTCCGCTCCCCTTTAATGCGATCTGCGGATCCTTGGGCGGCTCCGGCGCGACCGTCAGCGCCTTGTGCGCCTCGAGCAGGCGCGGCGTGCAGACATCCGCGATCGCGACGATCTGCACGTCGGTCTTGCCCGCGTTCAGCAGCCGCATGTACGCGCGGCAGTGCTCGGTGCCCATGCCGCCCGTGCCGATCACGCCGATGCGCACCGGCTCGCCTGCGCGCGGGCGGATGCGTTGCGCGATCTTCGGTATCGGCGCCGCGTTCAGCTCGCCGGCCTCGATGCCGGTGAGAATGCCGCCCGCCGCCGCTGCGGCAGCCGATGTCTTCAGGAAGTCACGACGTGTCGTCATCAGCCCATCTCCGATTGAATCGTCTTCAGAAGCCGCAGCGTTGCGGCTATCCCTTCCCGCTCACCCAGCCGTTGGCCCTCGTATTCGATGCCGATCCAGGAGTGATAGCCCGCATCGGTCACGATTTTCATCAGTCGCCGGTAGTCCTTGTCCTTCTCCTCGCCGTTCTCGTCGAAGTCGTGCGATTTCGCGCTCACCGCTTTCGCGAACGGCATCAGCTCCGCCACGCCTTGGTATTTGTCGTAGACCTGGCCGTTGCCGATGTTGAAGTTGCCGAAGTCGGGCAGCGTGCCGCATCGGCGATGATCGACCATGCGCATCACGCCGCTCAGCCACTGCCCGTTGGAGGAAAGACCGCCGTGGTTCTCGACGATCACGTTGATGCCGACCGGCTCGCCGTACTCACTGAGCCTGCGCAGCCCGTCCGCCGCCAGCCGCGCCTGCTCGTCCCACGAGCCCTCGCTCGCCGCGTTCACGCGAATCGTGATGCAGCCGAGCTGCTTCGCCGCGTCGACCCACTTGTGATGATTCTCGACAGCCTGGCTGCGCTTCGCTGCATCCGGGTCGCCGAGCCGCCCTTCCGCGTCGACCATGATCAGGTGCTGCACGATGCCGTGATCCGCCGCGCGCTTGTTCATCTCGCGCAGATAGGCGGCATCGGTCGCCTTGTCCTTGAAGAAGCTGTTGACGTATTCGACGGCGTCCAGATCGAACTCCTCGCGCGTGACCTTCGCGAAATCGAGGTGATCGAGCTGCTGCGCGCGGATGGTCCGATGCAGCGACCATTGCGCCAGCGAGATGCGGAAGGGCGGACGCGCCTGCGCGGGCGCGCTGGCACAGGCGGTTGAATTGGCGAGAGCTGCGGCGGCCAGAGCGGCCATGAACTCCCGCCGGCTGAGAGCATCGGGCATGCCCTACAGTAACAACGGAACGGACAGCGCCGCAATTCGCCGATCGGGGTCAGGATTGGGCTTGGCTGGTTTCACAGCGAGGACTACGGGCATCGCCCGGTGGATGATCCGCCGGCACGAGGGCCGGCGGGAACGGAGTTTACGGCCACTAACATACGATCGGCGAATGCGGGCGCTCCGTTGCATTCGATGCTAAGCGCGCCGCCGTCACCGCACATGGGCAGTCACTGCCTATTTTTCGTCCCAGAAAAATGGGCAGCCGCTGCCCATCCGCCGCTCGCATGACCGTTGTAGCGTACCGGTCATGAGCAACCGCCAGAAATCGTTCGCCGCCCTGATCTTCGCGTGGTTGACCGCGCTGGCGCTGACGCCGCTGCCCGGCCAGACCATTGAAGAAGTGTGCGCCGATCGCGATGGCCGGACCGATGACGCGTGGGTACGCGTGGCGTGGACCGCCGTGGAGACTGCATACGACGGCGTGCGCGTCACCTATTGCGTGCTGCGCGGTCATCGCGCTGCGAGACTCGCGTTCGAGCGCGATGCCGAAATCGTCTACTTCGCGCTGGCCCGTCTCGACCGCAGGCCTGAGCGCCGTCCGCCCCGGATTTCCACCTAAAATCGCCCACTCGGTCGGGAGATGACCCTAATCGTGTAGTAGCGAGCTTTTCACCAGACATCCGCTCCCCCTCTCTGCCTAGATTGAGTGAGCCGGGCGAGCGTGTTATATCGGTCGCGGTCGAATCAGGCGCGTCGCAGCGCACACGCTAGTTCTTCCGGGGAGGGAAGATGCCAACGGCAACGAAGATCGTGATCCATTTCGACGACGGCACCACGTTCGAAGTCCAGGCCTCGAAGGTCGGCTCGCTCTTCACGAGCGAGGCGCGCGCGAAGAAGTGCGGCCACAATCCGCCGTATGGCAAGCCGCCCAGGGAAGAAAATACGGCCACGACAATGGACAATACCGACGAAGGCGGCTGCTACTGGATCGACGGTGTGATCGTCTGTCCCTGAGCGCGGCGCGTTCCGGCTGCCACGCGAAATTCCGGCTCAGCTCGCAGTGACACGAACATCCTGCCGTTCACGATGCGCGGCTTCGCCGAGGGATTGACGCGGAAGTATTGGCGCAGCAGCGCCAACGCCTGCTCCCGTTCCGACAACAGCAGGTGCACGGCGGCTTCGAGGTACAACAATTCGGGATCGTGGGGCGCCGCCGCGCGCGCGCGTCCGATCATCGTGCGCGCGCTGTCCGGCCGTTGCGCCCGCGCGAGCACGGCCGCGGTCAGCATCATGAGCCGCGGACGGATGCTCTCACGAATGGGCGCGGCGTCCGCGCTGCCGGCATGCTCGAGCAGCAGCAGCGCCTTGCGCGGATCCGGCATGCCGGTGCCGCTCCACCCGAGCAGAACCAGATTGCAGTACGCCGTTGGCCATTGATCCGGCACGCGCCGCCGCACCTCGTCGCACCAGTGACCGGCCTCCACGTCGTCGCCCACCTCGAAAGAAGTCGTGAACAGGCGGATCGCGATCTCGTTCGCATTGGTCAGGTACGCGTCCGCCTCCAGGGCACGCCGCGCCGCCTGGCGCGCTTCCTCGAAGCGCCCTTGCCCGAACAGCAGCGCGCTCAAATAGCTCTCGGCGCGCGGCAGGTCCGGCGCGCGCAACAGCGCCGCCTTCAAATCACGCTCCGCGCTGGCCAGTAACGTGTCCGGGCTGGCGCCGGTCGCCGCAGTCATGAGCGTCCGGCGCGCAAAACTGATGGCACCCCTCAGCTCGTAACCGGCGCTGTTTTCGCCATCCAGCGCGAGCGCGCGCGCGGCATACTGCTCCGCGCGCCGCAACCACAGGTCGTATTGCGGCGGCCGCTCGCTGACCATCGACATCCACGCGCGTCGCTCCGCAATGCGGCCGCGCAGCACGAGCGGCGCGACCCAATCGCGGTCGAGCTGCTCTGCCTGCTCGAGCAGCGAGTCCGCGCGCTCCAGCTCGCGAATGACCGACGCGAAATCACTGGTCTTTTCGAGCGAGTCCGCGTTCGCACGCAGGAATTCCGCGCGCTGATAGAGCTGCCAGGCTGCCACGCTGCGCGTCTCCGCCTGTCGCTGGCGCAGCCGGATCTCTTCGCCGAGCGAGAATCGCAGGAAGCTCGCGACCTCGGTCGCGACGTCGTCGAGCAGCGAGAACAGCTCGCCGATCGGCCGCTCCAGCTTCTTCGATCGCACGATCACGCCGGTCGCGCCGTCGGTCAGCTCGACCGTCACGCGCAGCCGATCGTTCGAGCGCGTGATGCTGCCACCGACGATCGTGCCGACATCGAGCTGGCGCGCGATGCTGTCGAGCGGCACGTCGTGGCCCCGGAATGGCCGCACGCCGTTCTGCGAGATGACGTGCAGCTTGCGCACCTGCCCGAGCTGGTCGATCAGTGTGGAGGTCAGCCCCTCCGCCAGGTAGTCGAGATCGCGCCCGGCGCTTTCGTCGCTGAAATACAGCACTGCAACGTGGTCGGTAGGCGGCCGGTACGGCTTGGGGCCGCGCACCGTAACCGCGCTCCATGCCAGAGCCGCGACGATCAGCGCACCGGACGCGGCCGCGAGCGTCAGGCGTTTGACTTCGCGACGCCGCTCCGGCTCACCCTGCGGCAGCGGCACGGCACCAGCGGCGCGCGGCCAGCCACTGACCGCTTCGGCGCGCGAGCGCACGGCGCGCTCCAGCCCGAGCGTCTCGGCCGAGGGCTCGGCATCGAACTCCGCGCGCAGCAGCGCGCGCAATTCCTCCACTGCGTGCAGCGCCGAGGCCCGATCGCCCGAACGATCCAGCAGCTGGATCAGACGCTGATGCGCGGGCTCGCTGTACGGCTGGATCGCGATCGCGCGGCGCGCCCATTCAGTCGCGCGCTCAAGATCGCCAGCGCGTTCGGTTTCCTGCGAAAGGCGAAGACACGCGCCGGCCGCTTCGGTTGCAAGCCGCGTTCGCTCATCGCTCAGCCAGCGATCGAACTCGTGCGCGTCATCCACGACGAAGCCCGGCAGCAGCTCGCCCTCGTAGAGCGCCATCGCGGCCGCCGCATCATCCCGGACCAGCTCGCCGAAGCTGCGCGCGTCGCACCAGACCGCGCCTGCCGCCAGCCCGATCTCATCATCGCCGCGGTTGACGATGACGGACCGCCCCAACGCCTGCCGCAGCTGAAAGACGGCTTG
>JBQTJO010000383.1:0-4538 GCA_052387015.1 Gemmatimonadota bacterium | reverse complement strand
GCTGCATCCCGCATCGCTGCGTTGCTCCTCCTCGAAATAACGCTGCTATGCCTTCGTCGTCGCGCCTTGCGTTGCGGGCGCAGCGGCCCTCTCGATGCTCAAGGAACTTCCGGGACGGGACACTAGCAGGCTGCTGAAAAACGGGCCAACCTTTTTCAGCAGCCTGCTAGAGGCTGTTCAGCAGATCGTCGATGGCTTTCGACACGGCATCCTTCGCGCGTCCTGCCATCAGGTTGAGCAGCATCTCGCGCAGATCGCGCGCAATGTCATCGGGGTGCCGACGCTCGCCCGCATTGCGCATCACATTCCCGATCGGCAGCAGCGCGACGCGCGGCCGCTCCTCGCCGTCTTCCAGATCCTCATCGTCGTCGTCGTCGGGCTGTTCATCATAGCTGGAGGAGAAGCTGGGCGCGGCCGGCACACTCGAGCGCCACGGCTCGTCGACGGGGCCATCTTCATCGTCCTCGAGCGGAAACTTTTCGGGATCGACCGGCAGCACGAGGCAGAAGCGCGCGTCGATGTTGCCGCTCCGGTCCTCGGTCGCGGCCAGCGCCACGGACACCGGGTTGCTCAGGATGCCTTCGATCGCCTTGACCGCTTCGGTCGCGACCAGGCCGCGCGCGAGCAGGTTGCCGTCATGGTAGTACGCGAGCGCGACGTTGCCTTCGGCCGGCGCGTCCGTTTCCAGAGGCCGGGCCTCGAGCAGAACCGGTTCCGGGTGGGTAACGACGATCAGTTCATCCATACCTGGTTCTCGTAGCCCCGTATTTCCCCGAGTGTTCCGCGCTGCTGCCTTTCAACGTAGTTTCCGCCCCATGAATAATAAACGTCTTTATGCCTTTTTTGTGATGCTGGTCGCGGCCACGCCTGCCGCCGCCCAGCAGACCGCGTCCGGCGCGCAGCTGTTGGAGCGGGCCCGCCGTATCCTGGACGAGGTACGGATCATCGACGGGCACAACGATCTGCCGTCGGAGCTGCTCGCGCGCGCCGGCGGCGATCCCGCCCGCTTCGACCTGACGCAGCGGCAGGACATCTTCATGACGGACATCCCGCGCCTGCGGGCCGGGCGCGTCGGCGCGCAGTTCTGGTCGGCCTACATCGATAACGACTCGATCCCGGCCGGCGCCTCACTGCGGCAGGCGCTGCGGCAGATCGACATGGCCATCCGCCTGACCCGGCAGTACCCGCAGCATTTCGAGCTGGCGCGCGGCGCAGCCGACATCGAGCGCATCCAGAAGCAGGGGAGGATTGCGTCCCTGATCGGCGTCGAAGGCGGGCACGCGATCGAGAACTCGCTGTCCGCGCTGCGCATGCTCTACGATCTGGGCGCGCGCTACATGACACTCACGCACAATACGACGCTGCGCTGGGCCGATGCCGCGTCCGACGCGCCGCGCAACCGCGGGCTTACCGAGTTCGGCGAAACGGTCGTGCGCGAGATGAACCGGCTCGGCATGTTCGTCGACCTGAGCCACGTCAGCCCCGAGACGATGCGCGATGCGATCCGCGTCTCCGAGGCGCCGGTCGTCTTCTCGCACTCATCGGCCCGCGCGCTGGTCGATCACGTGCGCAACGTGCCGGATGATGTGCTGCGCATGCTGCCGCAGAACGGCGGCGTCATCATGATCACCTTCGTGCCGGATTTCGTCAGCCCGGCGTCGTATGCGTGGGCGCAGCGCCGCGACTCGGTGGCGGACGCGCTGCGCTCCGAGCTCGATGATCCGGCCGAGATCGGGCGCCGCTTCTCGGCGTGGCAGCGGTCCAATCCGCAGCCGAACGCCACGGTGTCCGACGTTGCGGACCACATCGACCACACGCGCCGCATCGCCGGGATCGATCACATCGGCATCGGCAGCGATTTCGATGGAATTGCGCGCGGGCCGATCGGCCTGGAGAACGTCAGCACTTTCCCGAATCTGTTCGCGGAGCTGCTGCGGCGCGGTTACAGCGAGGCGGATCTGAAGAAGATCTCGGGTCAGAACCTGCTGCGCGCGATGCGGGCGATGGAGGCGGTGGCCACGCGCAAGCAGGCCGCGGAGAAGCCGCGATTGGAGCGATGAGAGCGATGAGAGCGATAAGAGCGATGAGAGCGATGAGAGTGATTTGAGCGATAAGAGCGATAAGAGCGATAAGAGCACCGCGAACCCGCTCTCATCGCTCTCATCCCTCTTATCACGTCATCGCGTATCCGGCGGCTTCGTCCGATTCACCGCCGACAGCACACCGATCCCGATCAGAATGATAATTCCGATGCCGATCCAGACGCTCGGCACGCCCAGCATGTTCGCGCCGAGCGCCAGACCGATGATCAGGATCACGAAGCCGAAGATGTAGAGACTGAATGATGACATAGCGCCTTTGCCTGTGAATGATGGTTTATTCCTCAGGCAAGCCTCATACCGGCGCTCTCATCGCTCTCATCGCTCTTATCGCTCTCATCGCTCTTATCGCTCTTATCGCTCAAATCACTGTCATCGCTCTTATCGCTCAAATCACTGTCATCGCTTACTCGTCTTCCGCTTGCTGCCTCCGCCAATCGCGTCTGCCACGATGCGTGCCTGCTCGAACTCGTGATCGGAGGCATAGCCTTCGGCCGGGCTGGCGCGCTCGGGGCGGCCGGCATAGCGCAGAGGCGCGCGCTCGCCGATCAGCGCGCGCAGGCGCGGCTCCATGTAGCGCCAGGCGCCCATGTTCTGCGGCTCCTCCTGCAGCCAGACGATCTCATCGAGCTTGCCGAACGAGCCGAGCGCGTCCATCAGCTCCTGCTCGGGGAACGGATACAGCTGCTCGACGCGTGCGACCGCGACGCTCGCGTTGGGCTCCTGCTCCAGCTTGCCGGCCAGATCGTAGTAGATCTTTCCGGTGCAGAGAATCAGGCGCCGCACGTCGTCGCTCGGCTGATCGGCGATCACCGGCTGGAAGCTGCCGCTGGTGAGCTCGTTCAGGCGCGAGGTGGCCTTCGGATGGCGCAGCAGGCTCTTGGGCGTGACCACCACCAGCGGACGCCGTGACGGCAGCAGCGCCTGACGCCGCAGCAGATGGAAGTAGTTGGCCGGCGTCGTACAATTCGCGACGCGCATGTTGTCTTCCGCGCACAGCTGGAGGAAGCGCTCGAGCCGAGCGCTCGAGTGCTCCGGCCCCTGGCCTTCGTAACCGTGCGGCAGCAGCAGCACGAGCCGGGATGTCTGTCCCCACTTCGCGCGCCCCGCCGAGATAAATTGGTCAATGATGACCTGGGCGCCGTTCGCGAAATCGCCGAACTGCGCTTCCCACAGCACGAGCGCCTCGGGCGCGACCGCACTGTAGCCATACTCGAAGCCTATCACCGCCAGCTCCGACAGCGTGCTGTTGTAGATCTCGAAAGGCGCCTTGGCATCAGCCAGACTCGCGAGCGGCGTGTACGGCGCGTTCGTGTTGACATCGTGCAGCACGTCATGGCGATGACTGAATGTGCCGCGCTCCACGTCCTGGCCGGTCATGCGCACCGGCACGCCATCGGTGAGCAGCGACGCGAAGGCGAGCGATTCGGCGTGACCCCAGTCGATGCCCTGGTGCGCGCCCAGCAGCTTGGCTCTGCGCTCGAGCTGCTTCGCGAGCTTGGGCTGCACGTTGAAATCGGCGGGCCAGGTGTGGATCTGTTTATCGAGCACGAGCAGCCGGTCCGGCTCGACCGCCGTCTTCACTTCGCCGGGCGTGCGCCGCTCGATGCGCAGCGTCGCGTGCTCCTCGCTCGGCTGCCCGGCGCGCACCTGCGTCTGCACGTCGACGAGGCGCTGGTAGGCGGCTTCCCAAATGGCTTCCGCTTCTTCCGCCGTGATGGCGCCGTCCTTGACCAGCCGCTCGGCCCAGAGCTTACGGACACTCGGATGGTCGCCGATCTTCTGGTAGAGCACGGGCTGCGTGTATGCCGGCTCGTCGCCTTCGTTGTGACCGTAGCGGCGATACCCGACGAGATCGATTACGACATCGGAATGGAAGCGGTCGCGATACGCGAGCGCGAGCCGGCACGCGGCAAGGCATGCCTCGGGGTCGTCGGCATTGACGTGGAAGATCGGAATGTCGAAGCCGCGGGCGAGATCACTGGCGTAATGCGTCGAGCGCGCCTCGCGCGGGCCGGTCGTAAAGCCGACCTGGTTGTTGGCGATGATGTGCAGCGAGCCGCCGATCCGGTACGCCTGCACCTGTGCCAGATTGAGCGTCTCGGGAACGATGCCCTGGCCGGCGAACGCGGCGTCGCCGTGAATCTGGATGGCGAGCACTGAATCCTCATCGCGCTGCAGTGTGCTCGCGGTGCGGTCGGTCTGCTTCGCGCGCGCCATACCGACCACGACCGCATCGCTGAACTCGAGATGGCTGGGATTGGGCGCGAGCTGCACGCTGAGCGGCTCGCCGGACTGGGTGGCGTAGGTCGTCTCCGCGCCCAGGTGATACTTCACGTCACCGGTGCCCGCGGTCTCGGCATGCTTGCCCTCGAATTTCGCGATGATCTTCGCGTAAGGCTGTTGGAGCACGTGGGCGAGCACGTTGAGACGGCCGCG
>JBQTJO010000382.1:0-2372 GCA_052387015.1 Gemmatimonadota bacterium | reverse complement strand
CCGGCACCCTCGACATCACCAGGCAATTCGACTGGGAACACATCTCCGGCCGTCTCATCCAGGTCGGCATCATCCTGGTCTCCTCGATCCTGGTTTATCAGTTCGTCAAGCTGGTCCTGAAGCGCCTGCTCGCGCGCGAGATCGAGGAGGAGGATCCGCTGGTCCGCCGCCTCAAGGAGCAGCGCGTCCAGACGCTGGGCGGCCTCTTCACCAACGTGCTGCTGATCGTGATGGTGACCGTCACGGCGCTCACGATTCTCGACGTCTTCATCAACATCGGTCCGCTGCTCGCCAGCGTGTCGGTCATCGGTCTGGCCATCTCGTTCGGCGCGCAATCGCTGGTCAAGGATGTCATCAGCGGCACGTTCATGCTGATCGAGGGGCAGTTCGGTATCGGCGATGTCGTGCGCGTGGGGGACACCGCCGGCATGGTCGAGAAGATCACGTTGCGCACCACCATTCTGCGCGACCTGCACGGTGTGGTTCACATCATACCGAACGGCGAGATCACGCGCGTCAGCAATCTGACCAAGACCTGGTCGCGCGCGGTGATTGACGTCAGTGTGGCTTACCGTGTCGACATCGACGCCGCGATCGACACGCTCAAGCAGCTGGCCGCCGAATTCCAGGCCGATCCCGATTGGGCTCCGCTGCTGGTCGAGCCGCCCGAAGTGCCGGGCGTCGAAAGCCTGGGCGATTCCGGCGTGGTGGTTCGGGTTACGGCCAAGACGCTGCCGCTGAAGCAATGGGACGTCGCGCGCGAGCTGCGCCGCCGCATCAAGAAACGCTTCGAAGCCGAAGGCATCGAGATCCCGTTCCCGCACCTCACGTTCTATTGGGGGCAGGACCAAATGCCCGTACCGAATCACCGCTCATGAGTGTCCACTTTTATAATACGCTTGCGCGCAGAGTCGAAGCGTTCGCGCCGCTGGCCGGCAGACGAGTCGGCGTCTACGCATGCGGGCCCACCGTGTACCGGCCGCCGCATATCGGCAATTACCGCACGTTCATCTTCAACGACCTGCTGCATCGCTATCTCGAGTGGAAGGGCTTCGACGTGAGATTCGTGATGAATCTCACGGACGTGGAAGACAAGATCATTGCCGCGGCTCACGAGGCGAGCGTCGGCATCGACGCCATTACGCAGCCTGCGACACAGGCGTTCTTCGCGGACCTCGACGCGCTCGCGATCCGGCGTGCCGACGCGTATCCACGCGCGACCGAGAAGATCGACAGCATGATCGACATTATTGCGAAGCTGGTCGAGCGGAAACACGCGTACGTGAGCGACGGGTCCGTCTACTTCTCGATTGCGTCCTTCCCGCAATACGGCCGCCTGTCGCGCATCGAGCTCGAAGACGTTCGCAGCGGCGCGGGTCTCACTGCCCGGGAGCGCGGCGCGGCGGACGCGGACGAGTACGACAAGGGTGATGCGCGCGACTTCGCGCTGTGGAAGCGCGCGCGCGCTGCCGATCGCGCCGCCCGTGCGGTCTGGAGCACGCCGTGGGGCGAAGGCCGGCCCGGCTGGCACATCGAGTGCTCGGCCATGAGCATGGCCGAGCTGGGCGCGACGTTTGACATTCACACAGGTGGCGAAGACCTGATCTTCCCGCATCACGAAGACGAAATCGCACAGTCCGAAGGCGCCACCGGCAAACCCTTCGTCAACTATTGGCTGCACGTCAAGCATCTGCTCGTGAACGGCGAGAAGATGTCCAAGTCCAAACGGAACGACTACAAGCTGAACGATCTGCTCGAGCGCGGCTACAGCGCGGCGGCCATTCGCTACGCGCTGCTCTCCGCGCATTATCGCAAGGAGCTCAACTTCACCTTCGAAGGACTCGACGACGCGCAGGCGGCGCTGCGGCGGCTGGTCGACTTCGCGGACCGGCTGCAGGCCGTGAACAGCCACGGCGGCGCGGCCGCCGATCTGGCGCGTATCAGCCAGTCCGCACTCGAGAACTTCGAGGCAGCGCTGGACGACGATCTCAACACGCCGGAAGCGTTCGCCGCACTGTTCAACTTCGTGCGTGAGGCGAACGGTGAGCTCGATCGCGCCGGCGCCGCGACCGAAGCCGATCGCGCTGCTGCCGCGCGCGCGCTGGCGCGCATCGATGACGTGCTCGGTTTCATCGAGCTGGCACGCCGGGCCGCGCGCGATGTCGATGCCGATCTTGCGAACTGGGTCGAAGCCAAGATCCTCGAGCGCCAGGCCGCCCGTACCCGCCGCGATTTTGCGACCGCCGACGCGGTGCGCGCCGAGCTGACCGCGGCGGGCATCGTCATCGAGGACACGCCCGCCGGGCCACGCTGGAAGAAGGCGTAGGAGAGGAGGGGAGGAGGGAGGAGGGGAGGAGGGGAGCAGGGGAGGA
>JBQTJO010000381.1:0-4292 GCA_052387015.1 Gemmatimonadota bacterium | reverse complement strand
GCTACTGTCGCTCCTATCGCTCCTATCGCTCCTGTCGCGCCAATCGCTCTCATCGCTAGATTCCCGCAATGCCCCCGGCCAAGCGCATCATCACTCCCGAGCACTTCAAGGTCGCACCCGGGATTCTCGGGCTTCCACTCGCCTCACCCAGCCGCCGCGCGCTGGCCATGGCCATCGATCTCATACTCGTTGCGCTGCTCGTCAAGGCGGGCGGCGTGCTGCTCGGCATCGCGGCCGCCGTCCTGCTCTTTCGCGCGTCCGCGCCGAGCCAGCGCGAAGGCTTTGTCAGACAATCCGTGCGCTTCGGGCTGCGGCTGACCGGCGCGATCATTCTCTTCGTGGTGATCGTCAACGCCTGGGGCGCTATGAGCGACCGTGCCGCCGACCTTGACGAGGACGATACGCCCGCGGCGACCAGAGTGCTGGCCGTCGGCAAGGAATCGGGTGCGACGGCCGCCGCCATCTACGAGGCACGCGCGGAGCTGATCCAGCTGATGGGTGAGAACGGCGACTCCGGCGACATTCGCGCCCTGGACAGTGCGATCGCCGCGATCGCCGGTCCGCCGCCGGCTACCGCGGATGAGACGGCCGCGCGCATTCAACAGCTCGAGCGCGAATCCGCGCGCTATCGCGCCGAGCGCGACTCCTTGAACCGCGAGCTCGATCAGGCGCGTGAGGCGCGCGGTCTGCGGACTTTCATTGCGGCCGCCGCCGACGATCTCGGGCTGGGCTTCGGCTGGTCCGCCGTTTTCTTCACCGCGTTTCTCGCGCTCTGGCGCGGACAGACGCCGGGCAAGCGCTTCGCCGGCGTGCGCGTGCTCCGGCTCGACGGCAAACCGATGGGGTGGTGGATTTCCTTCGAGCGCTTCGGCGGCTACGCGGCCTCGTTCTCCGTCGGACTGCTGGGATTTTTCCAGATTCTGTGGGATCGCAACCGGCAGGGATTGCACGACAAGGCCTGCGAGACCGTCGTGGTGTACGATTCCCTTCAGGTGCGCTCGCGTTCCTGACCGGGCAGCGCGCCGGCCGGATAAGCGCGCAGATTCACACGCGCGATCTGCGCAGCTCTTCACTGCGCGCGCGGCCACCCCCAACCACCGCCACCCGCATCATTCCCGCTCCCGGTATCAGTAAAAAAGCCCGCAGATCGAAATCTGCGGGCTCTCCATCTCGGCCGCGCGACCGCTCAGCTCTGCCGGCCATACGGAATCGCCGGCACCGGCCGCACCTTGCCACCCCAGATGAACGCCGCGATCGCCGGCCGCCTCGGCTCTTCCCAGCGGTCGAGTATCACAATGCCCGGGGGATTGCGCGGGTCCTCGCCCGTCATGTTCTGCTCCAACACCGTCTGATCCATGCTGTCTCCATGTGCAATTCCACGCGCGCCATCGCGCGTGCGAGCGCCCAGGAGGCAGCTTGCATACCAGGTACGGCACGAAACGTAAGCTGTTGGATTTAAACGCGATGCGAGATCAGCCCGCGGCCCGGACCGGATCGTGTGTCGCCATTCCAGGACGGAGCGCTGTGTCAGAACGACACGCCTTCAGCCAGTGCTTGTAATCCGGGAGATTGAGACGGCGGAAGAGCAGCGTGTCGACGGCGTCGCACAGCAGGATCTCGGTCAGCGGGTATTGGCCGTCGGGCGACGTGAACAGCTCCTGCACAGCCTGCTCGGCGAGGTCGAGCAGCTCCTCGCGCGTGAGCGCAGTCTTGTACTCTTCGATCTGCTCCTCGACCCAGGCCTGATACTGCTGGCGCGGAGGAGTGTAGGCGGTGCTCATTGCATCTAAACGTAATGCGATCTCACGGGCGAATACAAGATGATTGCAGCACGCGTGTCAGTCGCGCATCCCTTGTTCGCGTTGCACATCCGAAACGATCACCGCACTCAACCCGGCGGCCTTGATTCTGCTCGCCGTCGTCGCCGCATCAGCCGAGTCCTCGAATTTGCCGACCCGCACCCGAATCAATGCATTGTCGGGAACGGTGACGAGACGAACGTTCTCGAAGCCGGCCTGTTGCAGCTGGCGTGCAACGGAACGCGCGCCGGCGCGCTCGCGGAACGCGGCGACCTGAATCGAATAAAGTTGTGGCGCTGTTTCTCGCGCGCGATCCAGCCATTCCAGTGCGGTCGCGCGGTGCTCGCTGCGCGGATAATCCGCGAGCACGCGCTCGAGATAGGTGACCGCCTGCTTGCGGTCGCCGGCCGCGAGTCTCGCCTGGCCGAGGCGCAGAAGGGATTCCGCCGCGTAGGCGCTGGTTGCATGCGTGAGCGCAACGGTCAGATACGCGTCTTCGGCATCCTGCGCCCGGGTCGCGAGCCGCCCCGAGAGATAGGTGGCGCGCGCATCGGCGCTGTGCGTCCTGCGCCATTCGACTAGCGCGGCGCGCGCCTGCTCGGCCTGCCCCGCTCTCATGAGCGAGTCCACGCGGTCGAGTGTAACGCGCTGCGCGCTCGCAGTGCGCGGCCCGGCGAGCAGGAGAATGGCCGCGAGCAACGCCGCCAGAAATCTAGTTCGTGCTGGCACGTGACTGAAATCGGAGGATGAGCTCTTCCAGCACGGCGTGATCGCCG
Organism: Gemmatimonadota bacterium; assembly: GCA_052387015.1. Lineage (GTDB taxonomy): Bacteria > Gemmatimonadota > Gemmatimonadetes > Longimicrobiales > RSA9 > CBJLQC01. The sequence goes on along the minus strand of JBQTJO010000381.1, from coordinate 1,717 downwards.
AGATTGCTGGATTTCAGCAGGCGATCGGCGCGCAGCAAGTCATCGAGAGCCGCGTCGAGCTCGCTGGACCGCCATTTTCTGGCCTGGCGCGACAGCCGGCTTGCCAGCCACTTCTGGTGCGGCGGCAAGGCCTGCTCGAGCGCGCGCTCGCCGCCGCTCGTCAGAATCGCTAGCCGCAGGAAATGCGTGCCGATGCCGATGACGAGTCCGACGCCGGTTTCGCCACCATCGAGCAACACCGGCAAGGCCGCGCGCGCTTCCGGAAACCGCCGATCGCCCAGCATGTCGAACCACTCCCAGCGGTTCTGACGCGGAATGCCGCCGACCGCGGCGCGTACATCCTCGAGTGTGACGCGTTTCCGCTGCTGTACGTAGTCGTAGAGCTTGCGCAGCTCCTGCAGGAGAATGCCCAGCTCCACGCCGATCGCGCCGGCCAACGCGCGCGCCGCATCCATATCCAGCTCGTAACTATCGCCGCGCGCGCGCGACACCAGCCAGCCGGGCACGTCCGACGCGTTGAGCTGCGGAAACCCGATGGCCGTCGCTTCCTTCTTGAGCTTCTCATAGATCTGCGCTTTGGCTTTGTCGGGCAGCGTGGCGATCAGCACGAGTGCGAGTCCCGGTATCCTGCGTGCCAGCAGCTCCTCGACCACCGCGCGGCTGCGCGCGCTGCTCGCGAGCGCCTGCGCATCGCGCACGACCACAACCCGCCATTCCGCCATCATCGGCGGCGTCGCGGCAATCGATGCCAGCGCCTCCGGCGTGACTTCACCCCCGCGCAACTGATCGAGATTAAAATCGCGCACCGCCGGATCGACGTGCGCGTTCACGATCGCCGTCGCGGTCTCTTCCTTGAGGTGCTCTTCTTCGCCGAACAGGAAAAAGATGCCACCGCGCTTGCCGCTCTCGAGCGAGCGTATCAGAGCATCGGGGCTGGTCAGAGGCATTCGTCAGCGGGGTTGAAAACTCGTGAGCCTGACGCTGGAGTACGACGGCGGTGCGGTCGGCGCTTCGATCACCAGCGGCGTGTAGCCGGGATCGACGATCGATGCCTGGATGTGTGTCGATTCCAGCGTGGGTGCTGCAGGCGCGCTCGGATTCGTGTGCGCCTCCTGCTGCAGCGCAGCTTCGCCATGCCATGCGATTTCACTGGACGTGACGCCGTTCGCGAGCGCATTGACGCGAACCATGGTCGGCGTGCTGCCGCCACCACTCGCCAGCATGAAGGGCAGCCACGCGATCAGCGCCAGCGTGGCCGCAATGCTGACTCCGATGGCCGCATGCTGGCTAACCGGCCGCAGCGCCATTCGCTGCGCCTCGTCGGCAAGCCGATTGCGAAGGTGCAGGTCGAACTCCGAACCGGGCTCGAGCTCCGGGGCCACGTTCAGCAGGGACACGCCCCTGCGCAGAACCCGGTCGTAGCGTGCACACAGCGCACACTCCGCCAGATGCGCGCGCAGCCGCTCGGCCTCAGCGGCCGTCAGCTCGCCGTCCACGTATTCGGAATGGCGCGCCAGAACTTCCTTGCAACTCAACATGCTCATCCCTCAGGCCGGGTCGCGTTTGGTACGTCGGCACCGCGGCTGCTGTTCCGTAGCGCCGTCCCGTAGCGCCGTCCCGTAGCGCCGTCCCGTAGCGCGGTCCCGTAGCGCCGTCCCGTAGCGCCGTCCCGTAGCGCCGTCCCGTAGCGCCGTCCCGTAGCGCCGTCCCGTAGCGC
>JBQTJO010000380.1:0-2428 GCA_052387015.1 Gemmatimonadota bacterium | reverse complement strand
GAACACCTCCTCCCCCTCGGGCTGTTCAATGACGCCGTAGCCCTTGGCGTCAATGAACCACTACACATGACCGCGGGCCATCGGAGCTGCCTCCTACGAAGGAAATTGTAGCGGGAACATGGCCCTGCGAGGTCGAAGCTAAATCCGTCCCTGAAACAGGTCAAGAAATACGTTGGGGCAGAAGGTTTCTGCTAATCACCTGCGCGGGCAGCCGGATACAGGGCGCGGTAGATGGCCGCATTCAGTTTCACGACTTTGACATAATCGCGCGTCTCGTCGAAGGGGATGCGCTCGACAAAAAGGTTCTCGTTACTGAATTCCGGGAAGCGGCGCCAGCGGTCGGCCCGGCTCGGCCCCGCGTTGTAGGCGACCAGCGCGGCGTCCACCCGCTGGCCGTACATCGACAGCAGGTCGGCCAGGAAGCTGGTGCCGAGCTTGAGGTTGAAGGCCGGCTCGGTCAGCGCGTCGCGCGTCACCGGCCCGACCCCCGCCTGCTTCCGGAGCTGGCGGCCGGTAGCCGGCATGACCTGCATCAGCCCGACCGCGCCCGCGCCGCTGACCGCGCGGGCATTGAAGCGGGACTCCTGGCGGATGAGCGCGGCGACGAAAAACGGAGCGAGATTTTGCGCACGAGCCTCGCTCACCAGCAGATCCCAGTACGGCCGCGGATACATGATGCCGAGCAGGCGCAGGTCCCAGCCGCTGCCCGCATTCAGCAGCTCGCGCCCGATCGCAATGCCGACGTGCGGCGCGCCGCGCGCGGTCAGCGACTCCGCCAGCTGATAGAGCGCGGCCGGCTTGGCGTTGAAATGCTTCCGCACGCGCCCCAGCTCGTGGGCGGCCGCCTCGTTCCAGTCCACCTCGCGCAGCAGGTCCCAGCGCTCGAGCGCGCGCTCGACTTCGGCGATGGTCGCGCTGTCGGTGCGCGGACCGGCGGCGATGTCACCGGAGAGCAATGCGACGCCCGCGTCCTCGCGCGCGAGCATGCCGTAATACGAGACCGGTGATTTGGCGCGCAGCGCCCGCAGCAGCTGGTGCGCGGCGCTGGTGTCGCCGGTGCGCAGCGCGCTCTGCGCCGACCAGTAGGTCGCCTGGTCGTAGTACATGCCGCGCGGATGCTGCTTGCGGTACTTCTCGAAAATGCGGCGCGCCGCCGCATACTCCTCTTGCACGAATGCGATGCCGCCCAGGCGCATCGCGGCGAGCGAGCTTTCGCTCGTCTTTACGGGCGCGCCGGACGCGCGCGCGAAATACTTCTCGGCCTCGCCGATCGCGCCATCATCGTGCGGGAGGTCGGCCAGGAAGAAGAGCGCGCGCGTCGCGGCTCGCGACTGCGGATACTGCGCTGCGACCGCCCGGAACGCGCGCTTGCCGTCCGCCTCGTCGCCATCGCGGTAGTGCGCGCGCGCGATCAGCAAGCGGGCATCGGCGCCGTGCTCGTGGCCGCTCGGCACGCGCGCCAGGTTGCTGCGCGCCTTCTTGTAATTGCCGATTGCGAAATAGGCGCGCCCCAGCTCGTAGCGCAGATCCGCACGCAATTCGAAGGGCAGCGTGCCGGACTCGTACGCGCTTTCGAGCTGGCGGATGCCGCGCCCGGTTTCGCCAGCGTTGATGAATGCGCGGCCCGCGGCCACGCGGTCTCGCGGGCTCAGCTCCGCGCCCAGCTCGATCACATAAGACCAGCCCGCGGCGCGCCGGCCGGCCGATTCACTGGCGGCGGCGCGGCGTGCCAAATCCAGCGCACGATCGCGCGCATCCGCCTTGGCGAACGCGCGAATCGGCGAGCGCCACGCCCAGCCGGCAAGATCGTCGTCGACCGCGCTCAGCCTGCGCGCGACGGCGGCCGTGTCACCCGCGTGCGATGTGCTGGCCGCCGCGAACACCGCGAGCCAGTCCGCGAGCTGCGGCAGCTTTGCTGCTGCTCGATCGTAAGTGGCCGCGGCCTCGGTATACTGCTGCGCGTCGTGCAACTCGATCGCGCGTTTGATCAGCGCAACGCCTTCGCTGCGATTGCCGGTGTCACGCTGGATGTGCAGGTAAGTCGGGAAATCGGCGCGCTGCTGGGCGCTGTCCGACCGCAGCAACGATGCGGTCAGCAGGGCAATGCCGAGAAAGGCGGCTGCAATGAGGTAACGCTTCATTTATTCTACTACTTCCGACTGATTCGGAAGTTCAGTCTTCAAGACTTAGGCCGCATGCGCGCGGCGACCGTGCGGAACGCCGCCTCGGAGGATTGTGTCAGCTCGTAGCGTCCGAAACCGGTGCGGTCGAAGAATTGCAGCACCAGGCGACCCCCGGGCGCGGCGTCGTACAGCCATTCGATGAGATTCGACTGCGCGCCGGCATCGCGACCGATCTGTCGTTCCATCTGTGCGTCCGGCGGGCCGAGCACGATGAACACCTGCCCGCGATCGGTTTCCCAGCCGGC
>JBQTJO010000379.1:0-5601 GCA_052387015.1 Gemmatimonadota bacterium | reverse complement strand
TTGTTCATACCGGCAATGCTGGTTTCGGTGATTACCGGCATCGGCATGGTGCAGGTCGGCAACTTGAGTTTCGGCAGCACCTGGATCATTTGGGGCATGGTGGGCGTGGTGGTTTCCTTCGTCCTCGGTGCAATCTTTACGGGTGGCGCATCACGACGGCTGGCGCAGCGCCTCGCGCGCGGCGAAATCGACGCGGTGGCGGCCGCCGCGGTGCAGCGCCGGATCTTCGCAGTCGCGGTGCTCAATGCCGCTTTGCTGTTGTCGATTATATGGGCAATGGTAGCAAAGCCGCAGTAGCCACGTTTCCCGATTGGAAAGAGCCGATGGCGGCTACGCTCACTTATGAGCGCTTCACTGGCCCGGAGTGGATCTTCGAGCGCAAGCTGGATGGCATTCGCCTGCTTGCGTTCAAGCGCGGGCGCGCTGTGCGGCTGCTCTCGCGCAACCGACTGCCGCAGAACAAGGCATATCCTTCTGTCGTCAAGGCAATCTCGGAGCTGCCGGTCGGCAACCTGATTCTCGACGGTGAGGCGCTTGGAGTGTGGGGTGCGCAGGGCGTCGTCGCATATCATGTCTTCGACATCCTATGGCTCGAAGACCGGGACGTAACGGCCTTGCCGCTCGACGAGCGCCGCGCATTGCTGGGGCTGCTGCCACTCTCGGCACCATTGCAGCGGGTCACGCCACTGACCGATGCGAGACCGTGGGAGCGCGCGTGCAGTGAGGGCTGGGAAGGGGTGATTGCCAAGCGCCGCGACTCACGATACGAGCATCGCCGCTCGTGCAGCTGGCTCAAGATGAAGTGCGAGGCGTCGCAGGAGCTGGTGGTAGGCGGCTTCACGGATCCGCAGGGCGCGCGCATTGGACTGGGCGCGTTATTAGTCGGATATTACGACGGCGACGAATTCGTATTCGCCGGCAAGATCGGCACCGGTTTCGACACCAGGCTGCTGACCGAGCTGCGCGCGCGCTTGAATGCGATCGAGCTGCCGAAGCCACCCTTCACCCGAGGCGTCGGCCTGCCGCGCGTGCGCGCGCATTGGGTGCGCCCGGAAATCGTCGTGCAGGTCGGCTTGATGGAGTGGACGGTGCACGGCAAGCTGCGGCATGCGCGCTTGCTGGGGCTACGCACCGACAAGCACGCACGCGACGTCATCAGGGAAATTGCAACGTGAAGTTACCGTACCCAGCCCGCGCTTGCGGTAGCGATCCAGACCAGTGCCGCAGCAGCTCACAGTCGCTGCAAACCCTTCTTCGCAAGCGCCACATACGACTGCAGCGCCGGATCCGCATCCTCCCACAGCTCGATCACCCTGCGGTAATGCAGCGCAGCCACCGCGCGCTCGCCTCTTTTCTCGTAAATCTGCGCGCGGCGCAGGTGTGATGGCGCAAGGTAGAGCAGGTCATAGCCGCCGGGATCGGGGAACGTACCGAACCAGCGCAGCGCGTGATCGTCGCGGCCGACAGCCATGAACAGCTCGCCCCGCATGAAGCGCTCGAACGCCTTACCATAGGTCATAATGTCGGGAAATCCGCCCTCGGCCTCGGCCTCGGCTTCGCCCAGCGCGTAGACGCCACGTGAAGGGTCGCCATCCAGGTATGCGCGCAACGCACCGAGCGCGCGGCCGGCCGTGCCCGCGCCGCCCGACCACGGGATCAACCGCCGGTTGGCCACCTCGTTCGCGATGTCGGATCGTTCTCCTGCGAGCAAGGCCAGCGCGTGCGAGAGATAAACCTTTCGATAGTCGACCAAGCGGTCCAAGTGCGCTTCATTGATGCGCCAGCCGATAGTGCCAGGCCCGTGCACGGGCGCGTGCGCAATCGCCTGCGCGAGCGACCGATAATAGGCCGGTGTGGAATTGACCCATGGCAGAATGGCGAGGACTGCGTGAAACTCGGCTGCGCGATACGGTGCGAGCGCACGCAGCCGATTCAATTCCAGGTGTGCGGCGCGCAGCCGTCCGCGCGCGGCGAGCAGCTGCGCGGTGTAGAGGTGCGCTTGAATCCTGGTGTTGAGCGGATCGCCGGGCTGCACGAGGCGCGCGACAACGGACGCGGCCAGTTCCGCATCACGCGTAGTATAGGCGACAATTCGCATTAATTCGGAGCGCTGGTAGGCGTCGGCTACAGTCAGCTCGCGCAGCACGCGGCCGAGGCGCGTCTGGTCACCGCTCCGGATAGCCGCAATGAGCTCGACCTCGAGCCGCTCCTTCGCGTTCGGTTGCAGAGCAAGTACGCGCGCCCGCAGCGAATCCACGGTCATAATCGTGCCGTCGCGCGCTTCGATCCGCGTCAAGTGCATGAGCGGGTTGAGATGGCCGGGCACGATCGCGAGCGCCTTCCGAAAGGCATCCGCCGCCTCCTCGCGCGGATTGCCAAGCTGTGGGCCCCAGTGGAACCGTACCTCGCCGAGTCCGATGAACGCATCAATGTCGTGCGGGTTCGAGCGGGCGAGTTCGCTATATGCGCGATCGGCCTGCATGGCGTCGCCGTTGAGAAACGCATTCCAGCCATCGAGCAGCATGCGGTCCTCAGCCGCCAGACGCCGGCTGTGCTGGAAAGCGCGATGCAGTCCGGTCGGCGACACACCGGCACCGCCAATCCAGTTGTTCACGTGGATGATGCGCAGGTACGCGCGCGCATAACCGGTGTCCCGAGCAGTGGCGCGCTCGTACGCCTCGACGGCGGCAGCGAAGTTGCCCGCAGCGTAGAGACGTTCCCCTTCCAGGTACGCTTCGAGTGCCGCCAACGATGGCGTCTGAATCGGGTTCGGACCGTTCGGAGTTGCATTCTCGCGCAGCAGTTGCGCGACCAGCTCATCCGCGAGGGCGAACAACGAATCCGCCGGTCCGTTCACGCGCGTCTTCCGATCGCGGCCGGGCAGCGACCAAACGGCCGAAATTGTGATCTCGCCGTGCTCTTCGCGCACGGAGCCGCGCACGCGCGTCCCGTTCTCACCGAACGGCCAGCGGATGCCGCGGCCCGGATCCGTGAACAACTTCCAGGGGTGACGCACCTCGCGGCGAAGATTCTGTAATCGTGCGGTAATTACGGCTGGCGCGCCGATCTCGAGAAAACGAAGGCCGTGCGCACCGATGTACTCGAACCGCTCGACGGCAATCGGCTCCACATCTCGATTGGGCCGGGTGAGCGGGGCGAGCGCGGTGACGATCACAACCAGCGCCAGCGCCGAACCCGCCCAAATCTTCAGGCGCGAGCCTGGAAACTGGCGCGCTTTTGCGAAAATTGCCTGCGGCTCAGCCCCCGCATACTGCACGCGAGAACTCAGCGCCGCACCGCGCTGCTTGAGTAGCGACTCAACTGCATCCTGAATTTCCGAGTCCGGCTCGGTCTCCAACTCCGTCTCGAACCGCGCGTGCCAGGACGTGTATGCCGACCGCGCGCGCCCGTGCTGGCCGGCCTGCGTCAGCACACTGACCAGCGCGACAATGGCGTCGCTGTCGTATGGATCGAGTTCGACTCCGCGCACTGCCCAGTGGATAGCGTCTTTCAGTCGGCCGGCCGCCGCCGCCTCCCCACGCAGGGTGGCGGCTGCATCCAGCGCGAGCGCGTGCATTTGCTCGCGACGCTGCACCAGCCAACGCTCGAACTCCACCGAATCCGTCCGGAATCCTTCCAGCAGCGGCGCGCGATAGAGCTCGAGCGCGTCGGCCAAGCGGCCATCCCCGAGCGCCCGCTCGAACTGCACCGCATCGCACCAGATGACGTCCGCATTAACCGCCAGCTCCTCCGTCCCGCGCGAAGTGAGTGTGTCGGGTCCGAGACTCGAGCGGAGATGATGGAGGGCGCTGCGCAGGTTGTTGCGCGCGGCCGAATCGTCCAGCTCAGGCCAGAACATGGGCAGGAGCGACGCGCGGGCGTGGTAGCCAAGCGGCTGGCGCAGGGCGACATGGATCAGCAGCGCGAGCCTTTTAGGCTGAGCCAGCACGGACAGAATCTCAGCGCCACCGGCTGCCCGCAGATCCGGTGTGCCGAATACTCGCAGTCGATGCAAGGGCTTTCCCGCGGGAATGCAACTATAGAAATGACAGGACGATACCGGTCGTAGATAACGCCTGGGCAACGGCAACGCAACGGTTCCGCATATCGTGGGCGCATGCTCTACCTTCGTGCGAAACGTCGCACTCCGGCAGCGCGCGTGATGAGAAGCGTTCTCGCGTTTGCCATCGCCGCGCTGGCGGCGTGCGACGCCGAAAAACCACGAGCGACCTTGGACCCGAAACTCGCGCCGCCCGCCGGCGTCAGCGCCGGCACGCAGACCGGCGACGTCATCGTTACGGCCGCCGCCACCAGTGATCCGGTGCTGCCGCGGCAGCTAATCAGCGACATCCTCGCGCTCGTGAGCCAGGCGCTCACTGATACGGCACTCGCCGGCCCGTTGCGTGTCGAACTCGAACTGTTGCTCCGCGACCGCGCTGCGGCGGATAGGCAGCGGGCGCGAAGCGCCACGAAACCAACCATGCAGCGGGCGGCCGAGCGCACGGACTCGCTTTCGAGGACTCACAGGAGGAAACCATGACCACGGTCGCGACTCGCAACTCCCCACCAACTGTGCGGGCGAACGCTATCAACCTTTCCATCGCGCGCGGGCGCCGGTGGGCTGGGCTCGCTGCCGCCGTGGTCTCGGCGGGACTCTTCCCTGTGGTGCTCATGGCGCAGACGCCGCCCGAGCCTCTACGCGCCTGCTATGTCCCGGCGACTGGCACTATCTACCGGGTGGGCGTGCCGGGGCTCGCACAGACGTGCCTCGCCGCCACGCACGTCGCTTTCGAATGGAACGCTCTCGGCTCGGAAGGCGTAGCGGGGCCGCAAGGTCCTGCCGGTCCAAAGGGTGACAAGGGCGATCCCGGGCCGGCTGGCGCTACAGGGCCGCAAGGGCCATCAGGCGCGCCAGGTGATCAGGGGCCCAAGGGCGACAAAGGCGACCAGGGAAATCCCGGGCCGGCTGGCCCGGCGGGAGCGCCGGGTGCAACAGGCCCGGCAGGCCCAGTGGGACTGCAGGGCGCGACAGGTCCGGCAGGCGCGACAGGGCCCGCCGGAGCCGCGGGAGCTCAGGGCGCGCAAGGCCCAGTCGGGCCTCATGGCGCGGATGGACCTGCCGGTCCCGCGGGCCCGCAGGGTCCCGCCGGTCCGGCCGGCACTACCGACCACTCGGCGCTTACCAACCTGAACGTGGACGGGCACCCGCAGTACCTGCTGGTGAGCGGCACGCGAGCCCTGACGGGAAGCCTCGCTGCGGGCGGGAACAAGATCACAGGTCTGGCCGCAGGCACGGCGGCCGGGGACGCAGTGCGCTTCGAGCAGGCGGTGAAGAGCGGTGACGCGGCCGGCGGCGATCTCTCCGGGAGCTATCCGAGTCCTGGCGTGGCACGGCTCCAGGGTCGCTCCGTCTCGAGCGCTGCTCCGACCAGCGGGCAGGTTCTCGCCTGGGACGGCACCAATTGGGCGCCGCAGACTCCGGGCACGGGCGTGAGCGACCACGGCGGGCTGACTGGTTTAGCCGACGATGACCACCCGCAGTACCTGCTCGCGGGCGTTCGAAACGCAGCGAATGGTTTCGCGGTCACGGGCACGTTTAGC
>JBQTJO010000378.1:0-7488 GCA_052387015.1 Gemmatimonadota bacterium | reverse complement strand
CCTGCCCCCGCACCACGGTGCCGCTCAGCGAGTAGGGCCGGCCCAAGGCGTCGGCCGCGCCGCTCACATCAGCCGCCAGCAGCTTCGCGCGGATCTTCGAGGACGAGATGTTGTCGCCGGCCAGCCGGTACGGTGGCACGACGTCGACCTCGAATCCCATTTGCGCGCCGATCTCGCGCAGCGTGTCGACGTCCCCGCTGCGGCCGCGGCCGAAGCCGTGATCGTAGCCGATGACCAGGTGGGCGAGGCCGTAGCGGCCGACCAGGATCTCGCGCACGAAGCGCGCGGGATCGTACTGCGACAGCTCGTAGGTGAACGGCACGTGCGCGATCAGATCGATGCCGTACTGCGCGATGATCGCTTCCTTCTCCTCCGGCGTGGTCAGCAGCCGGGGCGCGTGCTCGGGCCGCACGATCTTGAGCGGGTGCGGATCGAAAGTGACCAGCACGCTGCGCTCGTTGCGGTCGTGCGCGACCCGCACCAGCTCGCGCAGAACTTCCTGGTGTCCGCGATGGACGCCGTCGAATGTGCCTACCGTGACTGCGCTGCTCTCAATCAACTGGAAATACCTTCTTCGGTTTGATGCGCGCGCCATCCGACTCGCCGATCGCGATCAGCTCGCCGGCCTGCTCGACCGCGACCGTCCCGGCCGGCGCACCGTGCGCAATCGCTCGACCGAAGCGCAGCTCGCGCGCTTCCACTGCCGTGATGCTCGCCCGCTCCAGGTGCGCGACTGCGTCCAGCATCGACACGCCGCGCTCGGCCGCCAGCGCATCCGGCGCCACCGCGCGCGCGACGTCGAAGCTGCCGATCGCGGTGCGCCGCAGCTCCTTGAGATAGCCGCCCGTGCCGAGCGCCGCGCCGACATCGCGCGCGATCGCACGCACGTACGTGCCGCTCGAGCACTCCACATCGAAGGCGACTTCCGGCAGCCGGATCGCGAGCACACGTATATCGTAGACGGTCACTTCGCTCGGCGACAGAGCGACCGCTTCGCCGCGGCGCGCGATCTCGTAAGCGCGCTCGCCCGCGATCTTTTTCGCCGAATAGGAGGACGGCCGTTGCAGGATTGTGCCGCGCTGGCGCTCGAAGGCCGCGCGCATGGCGGCTTCCTCGAATGAGCCCCATTCATCCGACGTCGTGATGAAATCGCCGGTGCAGTCGTCGGTGGTCGTCGCGCCGTCGAAGCACGCGACCGCGCGGTAGCGCTTGGGCAGATCGGTCAGATACTCGGCGAGACGGGTGGCGTGATTGACGCACAGCAGCAGCAGCCCGGACGCGAACGGATCGAGCGTGCCGGTGTGACCGATCCGTCTGGTGCCCAGCGCGCGGCGGGCCAGCGCAACGATGTCGTGGGAAGTGGGGCCGACCGGCTTGTCGACCGGCAGCACGAACGATGGGACCAACTATTCGCTTTCCGTCTTCTTGATGTCGCCGAGCAGCTTCTCGATGTGCAGCGCGTAGTCCAGCGCCCGGTCCGCCTCGAAGCGCAGCTCGGGCACCGTGCGGATCTTGAGCCGCTTGCCCAGCTCGCGGCGCACGTACGGCGCGGCGGCCTCGAGCCCTGCGAGCGCGGCTTCCTGCTCCTGCTCGTCGCCCATCGGCCGCACGTACACGCGCGCGACCGAGAGATCCGGCGCGACGCGCGCTGCCGTGACCATCACGATGCCGACGCGCGGATCGCGCACCTCGGAGCGGAGGATCTCCGAAACCTCGCGTTTCAGCTGTTCGTTCAGGCGCTCGATTCTGCGGCTCATATCAGTAGTAGGTCGTGCGGGCGGTGATGATGCGGGCCCGGTACTCGCTGCCTACCAGCTGGCCGGCCTGCTGCAAAACGGATTCCGCGTGGTTTCCGTCTACTGCCACAACCGCCGCGCTCAGCTGCGCCCGCTGCCACAGGTCGTGATGCGCGGTTTCGGCGGCGGAAACGTTGAAGCGGTCGTGGAGACGGTCCTTAAGACGCTTCACCACCGACCGCTTCTCTTTGAGCGACTGCGCGCCCACGATTTCCAGTTCCCAAACTCTTAGGCCAATGACCATCAGCGATCAGAGCGATGAGAGTGAGGCGAGGGATGAGAGCGAGCGCTATTATCGCTCACCTCGCTCTTATCCCTCTTATCGCTATTCTTGTGCGGACGCCGCCAGCGAGCGGGCCACCGACTCGACCTTGAACGCCTCAATGACGTCGCCGATCTTCAGGTCGTTGTAGCCTTCCACGCTCATACCACACTCGAAGCCCTCGCGAACTTCCTTCACATCGTCCTTGAAGCGACGCAGGCTGGACAGCTCGCCCAGATAGACCTGCACGCCATCGCGCACGACGCGGACCTTGCTCTTGCGGTCGATCACGCCCTCGGTGATCATGCAGCCGGCCACCGTCCCGAACTTCGGCACCTTGAACAGCTGCCGGACTTCGGCGGCGCCGACCAGCACTTCGCGCTCCTCCGGCGCGAGCATGCCTTCCAGCGCGGAACGGACTTCCTCGATCGCCTCGTAGATGATGTTGTACTGGCGAATGTCCACGCCTTCGCGCGCGGCGGTCGCGCGCGCTTCCGCGGTCGGCCGCACGTGGAAGCCGATGATGATCGAGCCCGAAGACGCGGCGAGCAGGACGTCCGACTCGTTGATCGCGCCGACGCCGCGGTGAATCACGTCCACCTGCACTTCGCTGGTCGAGAGCTGGCCGAGCGCGTCCGACAGCGCCTGCACCGAGCCATCCACGTCGCCCTTGATGATCAGGTTCAGATACGCGGTCTGGCCCTGCGCGAGCAGCTTGCTGATGTCGGTCAGCTTGACGCCGCGGCTCTTCACGCGCAGCTGCTTCTCGCGCTCGAGGCGGTGACGCGTCTGCGCGATCTCGGCGGCCTTCACCGCATCCATGACCAGCAGCACATCACCGGCCTGCGGCACACCCGGCATACCGAGCACCTGCACCGGAATGCCAGGTCCCGCTTCCTTGACCGTCTTGCCGCGCTCGTCGAGCAGCGCGCGCACGCGGCCATCGAAATGACCGCACACAAACGAGTCGCCGACGCGCAGCGTGCCGTTGGTCACGAGCACGGTCGCGACCGGGCCCTTGCCGACGTCGAGCAGCGCTTCCACCACCGTGCCGCTCGCGGCGCGGTCCGGATTCGCCTTGCGATCCAGCACTTCCGCCTGCAGCAACACCTTCTCGAGCAGATCGTCGACGCCGTTGCCCTTCTTCGCGCTGACTTCCGCGGACAGCACGTCGCCGCCGAACTCCTCGACGACCACACCGTGCTGCAGCAGCTCCTGCTTGACCTTGGGCGCGTTCGCGGCCGGCAGATCCACCTTGTTGATCGCGACGATGAGCGGCACGCCCGCGTTCTTTGCGTGGCTGATCGCCTCGATCGTCTGCGGCATGACCGAGTCGTCCGCGGCCACCACCAGAATCACGATATCTGTGACGCCGGCGCCGCGCGCACGCATCGCCGTGAAGGCCGCGTGACCGGGCGTATCGAGGAACGTGATCGAGCGACCATCATCGAGCTGCACGTGATACGCACCAATGTGCTGCGTGATGCCGCCTGATTCGCCCGCAATGACGTTGGTCTTGCGGATGTAGTCGAGCAGCGACGTCTTGCCGTGATCGACGTGACCCATGACGGTCACGACCGGCGGCCGCGGCTGCAGATCCTCCGGACGGTCGACTTCGACCGCCGTCTCCGCCGCTTCCGAGGCATACTCGCTCTCGCGCACGGCGCGGAAGCCGAACTCCTCGAGCAGCAGCTCGATCTGATCGAAATCGAGTCGCTGGTTGATGGTGACCATCAGACCCAGGTTCTTGAACGCGCTGCCGATAATCTCTGTGGGACTTTTATCAATCAGCTCCGCGATCTCGGCTACTGTCAGGAATTCGTTGACGCGCACGGTCTCCGCATCCTCGAGGGCGCGGCGCTGACGCTCCGCCTCCATCTCGACCCGGCTCGGAGCTTCTTCGCGGCGATGCTTCTTCTTCTTGCCGCTGCCCTTCAGCTCCGCCATGACGCGGTTGATGTTCTCCTGCACCTCGTCCTGGTCGACCTTGCGCTGCTTCTTCTTTTTCTTGTCGGGCTTGCCGCTCGGCGCGCTGGCCGGCTTGCCGTGCGTCGCCTTGCGACCGTCGGACGTGAAGCCCTCGGCCTGGATGCGGACGTGACCGCCCGGACCCGCGCTCGCGGCCGGACGCTGCTCGCCGCCACGCGCGGGGCGCTGCGGCCGGTCCTGGCGCTGCGGAGCCGGACGCTGCCCCGGCTGCTGGCGCGGCGGCGCCCAGCCCAGGACTTCGGCAGCGCGCCGCAGCTTCGGCTTCTGCTCCGCCGTGATCGCGCGCTTCGCGGGCGGTGCCGGCGCCGCAGGCTTGGCCGCCTCCGCCTCCGCCTCCGGCTCCGCCTCCGCGCCCGCCTCCGCCTCCGCCTCCGCGGCCGGCCACTCCGGGAACAGGTCCTCGAGCTTCGGCTTCTCGGCTACCGGCGCGGTGAAGATGTCCATCCTGGCCGGCTCCGCCTCCGCTTCCGCATCCGCTTCCGCAGCAACCGGCTCCGGTGCGGGCGGCAGGTCTTCCTTCTTGCGGCGACGACGCTTCGCCGGCTGCGCGTCTTCGATGACCGTCTCGATGGCTGCTTCCGCCTCGCCGTGACCCGCACGGCGCTCGCGCTCGAAGCGTGCACGCAGCTTCGCAACGGTGACGTCGTCCACAGCGGTTGCTTCACTGCGCACGGCGACGCCCATGCTGCGCAACAGCTGCGTCAGCTTTTCGGGATCGATCCTGAATTCTCTTGCGACTTCGTAAACGCGCACTTGACCTTCAACTGAATTGGTGATTGCCTGCTAGTTGTATTACCCGCCCGGCCAGTTTTGTATCCGTTATACCGATCGCGCTCAGCGGCGCCTTGCCGACGGCGCGGCCCAGCGTCGCGCGATCGAAGAGCGCGGCGTACGGCACGCGCCGCGCCTCCAGAAGCGGCACCAGCTTGTCACGGCTGTTGGCGGACGCATCGCTCGCGACCAGCGCGCACCGAACCGACCCGGCACGGACGGCCTCGCGCACGCGCTCCGTGCCGGGCAGCACGGCGCCGGCGCGTGCCGCCAGCCCCAGCATTCGCAGCAGCGCGTCAGGGTCGGCCGGCTTCCGGCCTCTCACGCTCACGCTCCGGCGTCAGGCTGAGAATATCGGCAGCCAGTTCGCGGGCCTCGGCCAGCTCTTCGGCCGTTGGTCCACCCGTTTCGGTTTCTTCTGAAGCGCCTTCTTCGACGGTGAGCGACTCGATCAGACGGAGCAGATCATCGGCCTGTTCCTCACTGATGTTTGGAACGCGCAGGAAATCCTCACGCTCGAGATCGATGATGTCGAGAAAGCTAGTATAACCCGCACTCTCCAGGGCGGCCAGAGTTCCAACCGGCAAATCCAGCTCGCGCAGAGGGAAATCGGCCACCTCGTAATCCTGCTCGCCGCCGCCGAACAACGCCGCATCGGCGCCCCGCTCCAGCCACTCTCTGCTGCCGTACAGGTCGATCTGCCAGCCGATCAGCTGGCTCGCGAGCCGCACGTTCTGGCCGTTGCGGCCGATCGCGAGGGACAGCTGATCCTCATCCACAATCGCGGTGACGAGGCGCTTGGTCGAATCGCTAAGCACCTTGGCGACCTTGGCCGGCGCCAGCGCGCGCCGCGCGTAGATCTCCGGGTCCGGATGCCAGGGCACGATATCGATGCGCTCGCCACCCAGCTCGCTGACCACCGCCTGCACGCGCGAGCCCTTCAGGCCCACGCACGCACCGACCGGATCGATGCTGTCATCGCGCGAAGCGACCGCGACCTTGGTACGGCCGCCGACCTCGCGCGCGATGCCCTTCACGTCGACGATGCCCTGATAGATCTCCGGCACCTCGAGCTTGAACAGCGCGGCCACAAACAGCGGATCGGCGCGCGACAGGACCAGACGCGGGCCCTTGGGCGTCTCTTCGACGCGCTTCAGGACGGCCCGAATCGGCTCGCCCTGACGGAAACGCTCGCGCGGGTTCTGGTCCTTCCATGGAATAATCGCTTCGGCATCGCGCGACTTGTTCAGCATAACCACGATCTTGCCGCGCTCGACCTGCTGGACTTCACCCGACAGCAGCTCGCCCACCTTGGTCGCGTACTCGTCGCGAATCTTGTTGCGCTCGCCTTCGCGGACGCGCTGAATGATGCGCTGCTTCGCGGCCATGACCGCGTTACGGCCGAACTCGTTGAAGTCGACCGGAATCTCCAGCACATCGCCGACCTCGAACTCCGGGTCGTCCCATTGCGCTTCTTCCAGCGAAATCTGGCGCGACGGATCCTCGACCTCGGCTGACACTTCCTTCAGCACCGTGATCTTGATGTCGCCGCCCTCTTCGTCGATGATGATCTCGGCGCCGACGTTCGGACCGTACCGACGCGCCAGCGCGGCCATGATGCCATCCTTGATGAGATCGTGCAGATCCTCCTTCGAGATGTTCTTGGCCCCGATCATTTCGCGAAAAGCGCCGATAATTTGCGCCGCGTTACCCATAGTATGTCCTTGACTATTTGTTGGTCTGATCCCAGCGGAAGACGAGGTGCGCCTTCTTCACGTCGTCGCGCGGAACCCGCACGATCTCATTGCCGATCGCGATTTCGATCTCGTCGGCAGGACTGACGCCGCGCAGCACACCCTGCACCCGCTTGCCCAGCTCGCCGACCGGGTGCGCCGTCTTGAGCGCGACTTCCTGGCCGGCGAAGCGCTCGAAATCGCGCCGCTTGACCAGCGGCCGCTCGACACCCGGCGAGGACACCTCGAGCACGTAACGCTCACCCAGGTCCTCGCGCGCGTCGAGAAACGCCTCCACCGAACGACTCACGCGCGTGCAGTCGTCCAGCGTGACCGCCTGATCGGGCGCCGACTCCTCACGGTCGATCCGCAGGCGCAGAATCGGCCTGGCCTTCGATCCGGCCTGCTCCAGTTCGACCAGCTCGTAACCCAGCGCCGCAACGTGCGCCTCGATCTCGCGTTCCAACGCGTCGTCCGCCATGCGTACCCCTCGTCCCCGGTCCCCTTGAATGCGAATGCGGTCACCACACGCAGCCGACATCGCTGCGCAGGCGTACCGCATTTCGCGCTCACTGCTACGGAGCGCAATAAAAAAGTGGGGGCGCATCCCCCACTTCTCACTTACTCTGCAATATGCATAAATGGGGCCGATTGTGCAAGGGCCGCGCTGTGTAACTGGTGCTTGTGGAATAATTTAACTGATTCGGGCGCGGATGGAACGAACTCGGTCGCGGTCGCGGGCGAGGGCGGGGGCGCGGGAAATTAGCGGGCGCGGGTTGCGGGCGAGGGCCGCGGGAAAGAGCGGGATGCGGGACAGCCGCGGCCCGCGAACCGGGACCCTCGACCCGCGGACCGGGCTTTTTTCCCGCGCCCGCGCCCCCGCCCTCGACCGCGCCCGCTACTTTCCCTCGCCTTCGCCCGCAACCCGCGCCCGCGC